>JBHELW010000001.1:0-25223 GCA_046262915.1 Mycobacteriales bacterium
GACGTAGAGCACGGCGATGTCCACCTCGGGGTCGTAGAGCACGACACGCGCGTCGAGCCGGTCGCCAGACTCGGTGATGACCGACGGACTGCGGACGCCGGCCACGACATGCGCGTTGGTCATGACGTGCTGAGTCGCGTAGACGAAACCGGAGCCCTCCGATCGCCGCGAACACGAGCGCGCGGTGCCGACGACCTTGACGACCCGTGGCCGCGCGCGCTGCACGGCGGCGGAGTTCGCCAGCCGGGGGTCCGGCGGCGCGACCGGCGCGCCGCGCTCCGGGCGCAGGTCGGCGAAGACCTCGGGGAAACCGCGCTCGTCGAGCAGCTCCCGGAAGTCGGCGAGCAACGACGGCGCGGGTGGCAGCACGCGGTCGACCGCCTGCAGCACCGAGGAGTGACGCACCTGCCGCGCGAGCCCGCGGAATGGCGACTGCTTGATCGCTGTCCCGAGCAGCCACGCGACGATCAGGACGCTGACCACGGACACGACGGCGCCTGCGGCGGAGTCAAAAAGCCGGACCGGCTTGATCGTCACGCGGCGGCGCAACGCCGCACCCAGAGTTGTGCCGAGCAGCTGACCGAGGCTGGCTACGACGAGGACGACCGCGATGCCGATCAGCGCGCGGCCGGTCCCACTGCCTAGCTCGTCGGCAATCGGTGGAGCGACGAGCGTCCCGACGATGCCGCCGCCGAGGAAGCCGCCGAACGACAGCACGCCGACGATGAAGCCTTGCCGGTAGCCCGAGATGGCGAACAGGACGACTGCGCCAAGCAATACCAGGTCGAGTACGTCCCCGCTCATCGCCGGCGCAGGGCCCCGCCGTCAGCTCGCAACATCGAACGTGCCCTTCATCCCCTGCGCCGCGTGGTACTTGCACACGAACGTGAACGTCCCGGTCTTGGTCGGCGTAAACGTCACGGTCGCCGTCTGTCCGGCGGAGACGTCTTGGTCGACCTTGAAGTCGGCGTTGGAGAAGTTGTGCACGGAGTCGCCCTCGTTGCTCAGCGAGATGTTCACCGCTTGTCCCTTGACCGCGGTGAAGGTCACCGGCGCAAAGGCGAAGTCGCGCGCGGTCATCATGACGATGTTGTTGTTGCCACTGCCGCCAAGTGCTCCGGGGCTCTGCGTGCGATCGCCGGGCGGCAGGTCCGGCGTCCCACCGCCGCCACCTTCGTCGCCGCCACACGCTCCGACGACGAGCATCGCGAACGCGGCCGCGGCGAGCGCGCGATTGCGTCGGTGACCTGGCATCGAATCCTCCAGCGGAGCGGACCGCGGTCGTGCGGCGGGGTCAGGAGATGACGATGTTGCCCTTCATGCCCTGCGCAGTGTGGTACTTGCATACGTACTCGAAGGTGCCCGCCGCGATCGGCGTGAACGTGAACGTGACCGTCTTGCCGGCGGCGACATCCCTGTCGAGCTTGAAGTCCAGACTCTGGAAGTTGTGGATCGAGTTGCCGCTGTTATGCAGCGAGATCGTTACGGCCTTGCCCTTGGTGAACGTCAGCGGGTTGGGCGAGAACTTGAAGTCACTCGCCTCGAGCTTGACGGTCGGGAGCGCGGCGCCGCTCCCTGACGTCGCGGTCGACGGCGTCGCGCTGCCACCGTCGCCGCCACCGTTGTCGTCGCCGCCGCACGCGGTCAGCATCGTCGCGGAGACGACGAGAGCGAGCGCCGCCACTGGCCGGGTGACACGAAGCATTGGGAGCTGCTCCTCGCTTAGTCGCATGGGTGCCCGCGAGCTACCTCGCGGCGCGGGGTCGTGCCCACGTTACCGGGGCGCTGAACTCCACCGACGCCCTGGCGTTCGCCATGCTGCCGTGACGACGGTTGCGACGACGAGGGCCCACATGCCGCCGAGCACGGCGCCCGCGATCACGTCCGACAGGTAGAGGTCGCCGAGATAGACGACCGCGACGGCAGCAACCACGACGCCGCCCGCGCCGATGGCGACTGCAGTCACGCGGCGCGTCCAGCGGCGGAGTCTCGGCACGGTGACGACGAGCAGCGCGACGATCGCGGCCGCGACCAGCGTGAGGTCTGCCGATGGGAACGTGGTCCGCACCGGCGCAAAGAGCGATGTCGGGCGCGACAGCAGCGCCCGGACGACGAGTACCAGCACGGCGGCTCCCGCAACGGAGAGCAGCAGCACGACAAGGGCGCGCGGGCGCCGGTCGACGAGCCACAGCGCGCACCCGACGACCAGTGCGGCGCCCCACGCGCCCGCCGCGGAGAGCACCCCGTGTACGCGCTGCATCGCGGACACGGCGAACGGCGTGTGGCTCCGCACGAGCGCGTCGTGCACGCTGCGGTCGGCAACGACGAGCGGGCCCGCGTCGAGCACCTGGCTGACGACGAGGGCGAGCAGCGAGCTCAACACCGCCAACGCGACGAGCGCGGCAGTGAGTTGCAGTCCGGCCGCCGGGCCCGGCCGGAACCGGTTGACGAGGAAAGTGATCTGCCGGCGGTAGCGCCGATAGCCAGCGGCGACGCGCGGTCGGTCGAGCTGGCGCTGCCACCACGCGACGATGCGGTCCTGGCGCGCCGCGGCGTGCCGTGCGCCGACAACGATCAGGACGATGACTGCGATCAGCAGCGCGAGCACGCCGGAGGCGCGCCCGGCATAGTGCTGGACCCGGTGCCACGAGCTGCCCGCGGCATAGCCGAGCAGCGTGAACGCCGTCCCCCACGCGGTCGCGCCAAGCACGCTCGCGGCGAGGAAGCGGGGGTAGCTCATCCCTGATGAACCGGCCGCGAACGGCATCAACGCGCGGACGACGCCAACGAACCGCCCCAGCAGCACGGAGCGCATCCCGCCGGCGCGCAGGCGTTCGAGCGCGCGGTCGACCCGCGCGCGCCCGACGAGCCGGGCGAACGGACCGCGGAGCAGCCGGGTACCGACCCGCCGCCCGAGAAGGAACCCAAGGGAGTCGCCGATGACGGCGCCGACGACCGCGGCTGCGGCGATGCCCGCCAGCGAGATGCGGCCCTGCGCGGCAATGACCCCGCCAAGAACGACGGCCGTCTCGCCGGGAACAGCCAGCCCGGCGAACGCGGCCGTCTCGAGCAGCGCGAACGCGCCGACCGCGAGGTAGACGCCGGGACCGCTGAAGGTCGTCAGCCGGTCGACAAGGTCGGCGAGCACCCCACCTCCCGGGCGTGCGCCGGCGCGTGCGGTGCTCGCGGCGTCAGGTCAGGAACTCTGCCACGAACGCGGCCGTCGATAGCGGGTGCCCAGTTGCCGACACGACCAGCCGGTCCCACCGTTCGCGCGCGCCCGGGCGGAAGAACGCCTCCGCCAGCCACTCCCCCGTCACGACGTCGCCGTAGAGCCGGCCGCCGCGTTCGCGAACGGTGCCCGCCAGCTGCGACGCGATGCACTCGCCAAGCATGTAGGACTGGTAGTAGACCGGCGCGAGCGCGAGGTGCAGCTTCGCGGCCCAGTCGGGCTGCGTGGACCGGCCCGCGGGGACGCGTAGTCCCTGGAACCGGCTGACGTAGCGCCACCACCGCGCGTTCGCGTCGAGGCCTGCCTCGGTGTAGAGGTCCCGCTCGAACCAGCACATCACCAGGACCCAGCGCGCGAAGATCAGCATCTGTGCGCGCAGCGAAGCGGCCGCGGCGTCGCCGACCTCACCGACCTCCGCGGGCGAGAGCCGCGCCACGTCGCGCAGCCAGCCAGGATCTTTGGCCAGACGCCCGAAGAGCATCGCCGCGGCCTCAGTGGTCGCCGTGTGCGCCGCGGTGCGCAACGCCCAGGGCAGGTCGCGGCCGATGCTCGCGTCGTAGGCCGCGTGTCCGAACTCGTGCAGCATCGTCGACGCCCAGCGCTCGTTCGGCAGCACGTTCGCAAGCACGCGAATGTCGTCGCCACGGTCGACCGCAATGCAGAACGCGTGCTGGTTCTTGCCCTCACGCGTGTAGAGATCGCTCCGCCCGACGACCGACGACAGGTCGAGACCGATGCCGGAGTACGTCTCGAGCGTCAGCGCCGTGACGTCGCGCTCCGCGAAGACCGAGTCCAGTTCTACGCCGGACGCCTCCCGCGGTGCCTCCTGGAAGAACGGGTCCGCGTAGTGCCACGGCATCAGCTCGGCGATGTCGACCCCGAAGCGCGCCGCGAGCGCGGCGTCGATCCCGGCCTTGAGCTCGGCGAACGGTGCGTTCGTGACCTGCTCGAGCTCGTCGAGGAACCCGAAGAGCCGCTCCTCGGAGAGCTCGTCGAGCTCGAGCGACATGCGGTAGTAGTTCGGCCAGCCGAGACGCCCGGCCGCGTCGTTGCGCAGCTCGACGAGACGCTGCACGCGTCCGACCACCTCGGCGCCGACCTGTTTGCTCGCCTCCCACGCGGCGCGGCGCTCGTCGCTGTCGTCGCTCGTGACGAGGACCTGTTCGATCTCGTTGTCGTTCCAGCGACGGCCGCCGGCGTCGCCACGGAACGTCGCGTAGACCGAGTCGCACTCGGCGTTGAGCCGGACGAGTTCCGTGCGGATCTCCGCGGGCAACTGCTCGGCCGCGAACCGGCGACGGAGCATGTCGAGGCTGCGCGCAACGAGTGGGTCGGCGGGCGCCGGACTCAGTGCCGCGGTCAGGTCGGCGTAAGCCTCGGCGTCGGCGTAGCGGTCGGAGAGCTGCTGCTCCAGCTCGACGCGCCGCGCATCTGTTTCGGGCGACGACGCGACGTTGCTGTCCCACCACGCCTCGTTGACGGCACGCTCGAGCGGCGCGAGCTCCTCGGTGAGGCGCGCGAGCAACGCGTCGGCCGACCCGGCCGCCCGCGTCATCGCACGTCCAACGGGTCGCTCAGCGGGAGTGCGCGCGCCGGCAGGTCGGCGACCTCGTCGGCGGCCCACGGCACCTCCCACCCGCCGAAGTGCAGCAGCTTGTCGACGACGCCCGCGGTGAACCCCCAGATGAACAGCCCGCGCACCTCGAAGGCCGGCCCGATCCAACCGCTCGGGTGGCGCACCCGACGTCGGTTGCGCGGGTCCGCGAGCTCGGCGAGCGGCACGCGCTCGACCGCCGCGACCTCGCCGACGTCAACCGCGCCGACCGCCGACGGCGACCGCCACCAGGCGAGCACCGGGATCACGACAAAGCCGCTCGGCGGCAACCACAGCCCGGGCAGGGCCGCGAAGACGTCGACACCCGCCGGGTCAAGCCCGACCTCCTCGGTCGCCTCTCGCAACGCAGCCGCTACGGCGTCCGCGTCGCTCTCGTCGACAGCGCCACCGGGGAACGCCGGTTGGCCCGCGTGCTCGCGCAACGACGCTGCGCGCTCGATGAACAGCAGGTCGGGACCATCGCTCCCCTCGCCGAAGAGGACGAGGACGGCACTGGCGCGGCCGCCATCCGCCGGCGGCAGGAACCGCGAGAGGTCCTCCGCGCGCAGCTGCTGCGCGGCCGTGGCGAGCGGCCGGAGCCAGTCGGGGAGTTGCATCACAGCCGGACCCCGGCCCGGTCCGCCAGCGCTGCAGTGAGATCCGCCGGTGTGACGGGGCCGTACTGCCGGAAGACCACGACCCCGGTGGCGCTGACGATCAGCGTCGTGGGCATCGCCACGGCCGCCAGCGCTGCCCGGAGTCGACCGCGCGCGTCGTAGACGCTCGGGTAGTTGATGCCCGTGTGCTGGATGGCGGCGAGTGCGTCGTGCTGCGTGTCCCGGGTGTTGACCCCGAGGAAGCGCACGCGGCCGTGCGCGGCGGCGTAGATCCGCTGGAACGCCGGCATCTCGTCGCGACACGGCGCGCACCATGACGCCCAGAGGTTGACGACGGTCGGGACGCGGCCGAGCGCGCGCAGCGGCACCGATCCCGCCACGCCGAGACAGGGCAGCGTCAGGTCCGGCAGGCGCTCCCCGGCGGGACGCGCGTCCGCGGGCAGCAGCTGGTCTGCCGACGGGCACGGGTCGGTCGCGATCATCGGCAGCGGCGGCGCGGAGCGCGACGCGTCGGTCACCGGGGTGCGCGAGCCGCCGGTGCATCCCGTGGCTACGGCGAGCAGCGCAGCCACGATGGCCGTGCGTCTCACGGCGCGTCCGCGGGCGCGCGCACGGCCCGCGGTCCGGCGTAGGACGGACACCAGCGCGCGACTCCGCACTCGCCGCAGTTGGGTCGGCGCGCGTAACAGCACCGGCGACCGTGCCAGATGAGGCGGTGGCTGAGCGCGGTCCATTCGGGCCGCGGGATGAGCTCCATGACGGCGTACTCGACCTTCACGGGGTCGACCTCGGTCGTCCAGCCGAAACGTCGGACGAGGCGGCCGAAGTGTGTGTCGACCGTGAGCCCGGGCACGTCGAACGCGTTGCCGAGGATGACGTTCGCCGTCTTGCGCCCGATCCCGGGCAGCGCGACCAGCGCCTCCATCGAGGACGGCACCTGACCCCCGTGCCGTTCGCAGAGCGCCTGGCCGAGCGCCACGATCGAGCGGGCCTTGTTGCGGAAGAACCCAGTGGAGTGGATCAGCCGCTCCAGCTCCGCGCGGTCCGCAGCGGCATAGGCGGTCGCCGTCGGGTACCTCGTGAACAGCGCCGGCGTCACCGCGTTGACCCGTTCGTCGGTGCACTGGGCAGACAGAATCGTCGCCACGGTCAGCTCGAGCGGGTTGCTGAAGATCAGCTCGCAATGCGCGTCGGGATACATCGCGGCGAGCGCGCGGTTGATCGTCCGCGCGCGGCGTTTCCGGGCCAGCGCCGACTCGCCGGCGACGCGCACCGGCGCCGAACGGACCATGCCGGCGAGCCTACGTCGGACGCTGCGCTCCGCCGTTCGGGTGAGCGGCGCGTGGCCGCCTCAAGGGTCACGGACATCCCGCCGATGCCCGTGATGACTCACGGAGGCGAACTCTTGGCACGCTCGCAAGACGTCACGGACGCGCCGCCCGCCGGTGGCCGGCCGCGGCCGCGGACGCCCGCGCCGGACCGGAGTCCCGAGTTCGCCCATCTGACCCTCTCGGCACTGCGCGGCTACCGCAAGACCTTGGCCGATGAGGAGAACCGCGTCTCCTACTGGCGGCGCATCCTGCAGGCGCGTCTCGACATGATCCGCTCGACGCAGCGCGGCGGAATCGGCGATGTGGCCAACCTCCGCGACGTGATGACCGACGCGCGCGCGACGGCCGGGCGCACGGCGTTGATCGAGATCGTGCCCGTCGACGACATCCCGCCACTGCCGCACCTCGACACGCTGTGGGAACGCCACGCAGACCCGAGCGACCCGGGGAGCGAGACCGAGCTGGTGACGAGCCTCGTGTCGGCTGAGCAGGAGCTGTCGGCGTATCGCGCGGCGCTGCATCGGCGGATCGCTGCCGCGACCGGTGAGCTCATCGCGCGCTATCGCGAGGACCCCGCGGCCTGTCTGGTCGCCTTGCCACTCCCGGCGACGCGCGCGGCGGTCGGCACCTGACGCGTCAGACGTCGAGCACGACTTTCAACGCTTCTTTGCTGTCGAACAACCGGTAGCCCTCGGCCGCGTCGGCAAGCGGGAGCCGGTGGCTGACGACCACCGTGGGGTCGAGCCGGCCGTCGGCGACTGCCTGCATCGCGTCGCGCCAGTAACCCTGCACGTTGCACGTGCCGCCGAAGCGCAGCGTGATGTTGCGTCGGAAGAGCGTCCCCACGGGCAGCAGCTCCTCGAACTCGCTGTGCACGCCGATCACCACGACCGTCCCGCCGGCGCGCACACACTCGATGGACGTCAGGAGCGCCGCGGGCAGACCAACCGTCTCGATGACGACGTCGGGCCCGCTGGGCAGGATGCCCTCGACGGCGACCGCGACCGACTGCTTCGTGCCGTCGATGGTCATCGCGCCAAGTCCAGCGGCGACCTCGAGCCGAGAAGCGACGAAGTCGGTAACGACGACGCGGCCGGCCCCCTGTGCCTGCGCGGCAAGCATGGTCATGATGCCGACCGGGCCCGCGCCCACCACGAGCACGTCACTGCCGCGTGGCAGATCGGCGATCGACACGGCGTACCACCCGGTGGTGAGGATGTCGCCGACGAACAGTGCCGCCTCCGCTGTTACGCCGGGCGGTATCCGCAGCAGGTTGATGTCCGCGTGTGGCACCCGCACCTGCTCGGCCTGCGCGCCCGCGAGGTCGCCGAGGAAGACGCCGTAGCCGAGCACCGCGAGGTCCTCGCAGTGGTTGAACCGCTCGCTGCGGCACGCCGCGCAGGATCCGCAGGCAATCTGGAACGAGCCGACGACGTCGTCCCCTACGGCGAACTGCGTGACCGCGTCGCCGACCGCGACGACGGTGCCAACGAACTCGTGTCCGACGACCGCACCGTCGAACACACCAGGCAGCCGACCGTTGTAGAAGTGCAGGTCCGACCCGCAGATGCCGGCCTTCGTTACCGCCACGACGGCGTCGTCCGGAGCGATCAGCTCGGGGGCCTCGATGTCCTCGACGCGGACGTCGTGCTCGGCGTGGTAAACGACAGCGCGCACGCGGCCGCACGATAGCGATCGTGTGCGCCGGGTGGCTACGGGCAGACTCTCCCTGTGCTGCTTGTCATCGCGCTGGCGTTCCCGCTGGCATTGCTGGTCGCGCTGTTGGCAATGGAGCGCGTCGAGGAACCGATACGGCACGAGGCGCTGGGCCTGCAGCTCGAGACGTTCCTCGACAACGCCCGGCCGGACGAGCTCGAGACCTTCGTCAGCGAGGGCTACGAAGAGGCGCTGGCGCGCTACTGGCACCGGCGCGACCACGCGGCCGACTAGTCACGGGGAGCGACGGTGACAGAGACACTGGCCAAGCTCGCGCTGTTCGCCGACCTGGACGAGCCGGCGCTGCGCGCGCTCGACGCCGCGCTCACCCAGGAGAGCTACCCGCGCGGTCGCGAGATCTTCCACGAGAACGACGATGCGGACCGGCTCTTCGTCGTGCTCGAGGGCAAGGTCAAGATCACGCGGAGCGGGCACGATGAGCGCGAGAACCTGCTCGCGGTGCTGGGGCCAGGCGACATCTTCGGCGAGCTCTCGCTCTTCGACCTCGCGCCGCGCACGGCGACTGCAACGGCGCTCACCAAGACACGAGTCGCCAGCCTTCAGCACGAACGCCTCCGGGCGTGGCTGACGCACCGCCCCGAGGTAGGCGCGGTCTTGCTACGCGTCCTCGCGGCGCGGCTCCGGCGGACGAACGAAGCGATGGCCGACCTCGTCTTCACCGACGTCCCGGGGCGCGTGGCGAAGTCACTGCTCGACCTGGCCGAGCGCTTCGGCGAACCGACGGATGCGGGCATCCGCGTCGCGCACGACCTCACCCAGGAAGAGCTCGCGCAGCTCGTCGGCGCCTCGCGCGAGACCGTCAATAAGGCCCTTGGCGACTTCGCGGCCCGTGGCTGGCTGCGCGTCGACTCCCGCGCCGTCACGCTGCTCGACCGCGAGCGGTTGGCTCGACGCGGCGGCTGACCGCTACGCCGGTAGCGCCGCGAGCGCGCTACTCGTGGCCGCCACCTCGGTGCGCAGCTCCGTCGCGCGGGCGACGTCCAACGCCTGGTCGAGCGCGTCCCGCGCCTCCACGATGCGGCCCGCCGCAGCGAGGCTGTTGCCGAGTGCGCGCCAGGCCACTACCTGCGAACGCACGTCCTCCGCCGGCACCGTCAGCGCGCGCTCCGCCGCGCTGACCGCCTCGTCAACGCGGCCGGCCTCGAGCAGCGTGCCGGCGTAATGCGCGAGCGCCTGCCGCATCGGGAACAGCAGCGTCGGTCGGCCGGGTCGCGCGGCTAGCCCGCCGAGCAGCTCGAGGGCAGTGCCGAGGTCGCCGCGTGCCCGCGCCACCAGCGCAAGCAACACCTGCGCGCCGACTCCCGCGTGCGCCTCGACCTCGAGCGCCGCGACCAACGCGAGCGCCCGCTGCGCGGTTGCCTCGGTGGCGTCGAGCTCGCGCGCGTCGTACTGGCACCAGCCGAGCAGCGACAGGCCGAGCAGCGATACGGCGGGCAGGCGCGCGCGCTCCGCCAGTGCGACGCACTCCCGCAACAATGTCTCGGCCGTGCCGAGGTCGCCGGTCCCCCTCACCGCCGCGGCATGCGCCCCGAGGGCGAGCGCGCGCCCCCAGTGGTCCTCGAGCCGCTCGAAGATCGACAGCGCTTGTCGGGACTCGTCGAGCGCCACCGTGAGGTCGCCCAGCTGCGCCGCGGCCATCGCGTCGATGGTCAGGCACGCACCAATGCCCCACTCGTCCCCCGCCGCCTCGCCGGCCGCCAGCACCGCGTGCGCGAGGTCGCGTGCCGCGCCCAGGCGCCCCTCGAGCAGCCGGACGAACGCCTCCGTCCCCTTGCACCAGGCGATCCCGCCCAGGTCGTCGAAGCTCGCGAACACGTCTGCGGCTCGCTGCAATGTCGCGTCGGCACGGTCGTAGTCGCCGCGGGTCGTCGCGCTCCAGGCGAGGTGCTGCAGCGCCCAGCCCGCACCGCGCGCGTCGCCGACCCGACCGGCAAGCTCGAGCGCCTCCGTGAACCGCTGTTCAGCCGCCGCGAGGCGGCCGTTGAAGAAGTCGAGGAGACCGACCTGCCGCAGCGCCTCGCCCGCGACCTGGTCCAACCCGGCTTCGCTCGCCGTCGCCATCGCCCGGACGAACGCGTTCGTCGCGTCCTCGTCGCGACCCTCCTTACGCCGGACGTCGCCGAGCACGACGAGCGCGCGCGAGCGCGTCGCGACATCGCCGGACGCCAGCGCCGGCTCGAGCGCGGCCTCCGCCTCGGTCAGCCGCCGCACCCCGGCGAGGGACTGGGCGTAGGACACCCGCAGCGCGTCGGTCACGAGCGAGGCGTCGTCCGCGGCGAGGGCGGCAGCCCGGTCGAGCGCGGCGGCCGCGCCGGCGTTGTCGTCGCGCGCCAGCGACGAGTCCCCTAGCCGGGCCAGCGCAGCGACGCCCACCCGCCGCGCCCGCCACGCCGGGTCGTCCGACGCGAGGTCCATCTCGCGGGCGAGCTCGACGGCGCGTTCGGCGTGCGCCGCTGCAAACGCGTCGATCTCTGCCGCCGGCGCGCGCATCGCCGCCGCGGCCCAGACAGCCACATCGGCGTGCCGCCGCGCGCGGTCGGCCTTCGGGATGCCGGCGTAGGCGACCTCACGCGTGAGCGTGTGCCCGAACGCGTAGCTGTCGCCGTCGCCCGGCAGCGCGATCTCGCGTTCGACGAGCTCGCGCAGCCGCGTGTCGACGGTGTCGCGCGGCAGCTGCGCCAGGTGGGCGAGCACGGCTGGCCAGAACCGCGGCCCGACCACGGCGGCGTCGCGCAGGAGGACCTTCAGCGGTGCCGGCAGCGCGTCGATCCGCGCGGCAAGCACGGCGTGCACGCCGGCCGGGAGCACGTCGCGCGGCACGACCTCGGCGAGTTGCCAACCGCCGTCCGGCTGCCGGGCGAGCAGCCCGCGGTCGACGAGCAGGTGCAGCATCTCGCCGAGGAAGAACGGGTTGCCCTGGGCGCGGTCGACCATCAGCTCGCGCAACCGCGGCTCTGGATCGGCGCCGCCGAGATAGGCGCGTAGCAGACGTAGCAGCGCCGGCTCCTCCAACGGCAGCACCGGCAGCACCTCGGGGTCCGGCATCGCCTCGACCCAGTCGCGGTGGTCGGCGAGCAGGTCGCTCCGGCCGAGCCCGACGATCAGCGCCGCCCCGCGGGCGCGGTCGGCGATCGCGGCGATCGCGTCCAGCTGCATCGCGGTCGCCCACTGCAGGTCGTCGATGACGACGAGCAGTGGACCCTCGGCCGCGAGCCCCGTCAGGAGGCGCGCGACCGCGTCGACGGCGAGGTTGCCACGGACGTTCTCGCCCGGCGTCGCCGCCTCGCGCGGGCTCGGCACCGGGTCGTCGCCGACCCCGAGCAGCGCGAGCAGCGCATCGGCGAGCGAGGTGCGGATGACTGCGCCGGCCGCAGGATGGTCGGCGCGCGCAGCCGCGCGACGCACGCGCCGGCGCACCTCGTCTTCGTCGTCGTCGGGCGTCACCCCGCACGCGGCGCGCACGATGTCGACGACCGGCGCGAGTCCGCGGTCCTCGCCGTACGGGGTGCACCGCCCCCACAGCACGCGGGCGCGGGCGATCCCGCCCGCGACGCGCGCCAGCTCACGCGCGAGCCGCGTCTTGCCGACGCCGGCCTCTCCCGTCACGACGACGGTCGCGGACCGGTCGCGGTGCGAGATGTCGTGCAGCCGGCTCACCAGCAGGCCGAGCTCGGCCTCCCGGCCGATGAACGGTGCCTCGTCACCAACGCCGATGCGTGCGACCGCGCGCGGGCGCAGCTCGACCAGCTCGTAGGCGGCAACCGGCTCGCGCTTGCCCTTCAGCCGCAAAGGCTCGAGCACCCGCCAGGAGGCGACCGCCATCGTGGCGGTCGCGGTGTCGCCACCGGCGAGCACGCCGCCGGCCGGCGCCGCGTCGGACAGCCGCGCCGCCGTATTCACGGTGTCACCCACCACGGTGTAGGAGAGCTGCGCTTGGACGCCGGCCAGCACCTCGCCGGTGTTGAGCCCGACGCGCAGCCCGAGCTGGCGCCCACCGCCGCTCTCCTCCGCCACCAGTCGACTCACGGCGCGCTGCATACCTACGGCGGCGCGCACGGCCCGCTCCGCGTCGTCCTCATGCGCGGTTGGCGCGCCGAACACGGCCATGATCCCGTCGCCGGTCAGCTTGTCGACGTAACCGCCGAAGGACGTCGCCGCGTGCGCGAGGCCGGTGAGCACACGGTCGGTCACGACCTTGACCCGCTCGGGATCCAGGTCCTCGGCCCAGGCCGTGAAGTCCGTCAGGTCGCCGAAGAGGACGGTGACGACCCGACGCTCCGCACCCGCGTCGTTGGCGGCAGACTCGACGACGACCAGCGGTGCGCCGCAGTTGAAGCAGAACCGGGCACCGGGGACCGTTGGCGTCCCGCAGACCGTGCACGCGAGGCCGAGCTCGCGCGCCGGCCCGGGCGCTGCCGGAACCGACTTGCCGTCGGACGACGTCACGACACAAGCCGGTAGTGGCCAGCATCGCGCTGGACGCGATGCGTCTCGGAGAGCAGGTCGAGGTGCGCGCGCACCGACATCTCGGCAGTGGGGTGCAGAGCTCGGTCCACGTCGGCGTAGACCACGGCGACGATCTCGGCCGGAGTCTGGGCACCGGCTTCGAGGGCGGCGACGATCTGCCGCTCGCGCTGCGCGCGGTGCTCGACGTAGTAGGCGATGCGCTCGGCGGCGTCGTCGACGCGCGGACCGTGCCCGGGCAGCAACGTCGTCGTGCCGACGTCGGCCAGGCGGCGCAACGAGTCGAGGTAGTCGCGCATGTTGCCGTCCGGATGCGCGACCACCGACGTCCCACGACCGAGGACGTGGTCACCGGTGAGCACCGCGGCGTCCGCCGGCAGCACGAAGCACAGGTGGTCGGCGCTGTGACCCGGCGTCGCGAGCACACGCAGCTCGAGGCCAGCCATCTCGACGAGGTCACCGTCGACGAGACCCTCCGCACCGAGCGTGTGCCGCGGGTCGAGCGCACGCACCGGCGCGCGCGTGCGCTCGGCGAGCGACACCGCACCCGCGGCGTGGTCGGGGTGCCCGTGCGTCAGCAGGATGCTGGCAATGCGCAGACCGCGCGATGTCGCGGTCGCGACCAGCGCGTCCAGGTGAGGGCTGTCGTCCGGCCCCGGATCGACGACGACGGCGACGTCGGCGCCCGGTTCCGCGACGAGGTAGGTGTTCGTGCCGTCCAGGGTCAGCGGTCCCGGGTTGGGCGCGAGCACGGCAGTCGCGCGCGGTGTGTCGGTCATGTCTCGTTGGCGCCCAACGGGTAGCCCACGTCACCGGGCATCAACAGCTCGACCTGCTCGCCGGTGACCACGATCTTCGGCAGCACGCGGCGCACCTCGCGGGCGTCGGCCGCCGCCAGCACGTCGGCGACGCGGCCGAACTCCGCGAGCTCGGCGAGGGTGAAGGCCGTTGGCGGGAGCATCGCCATGTCGCCGCTGACCTGTCGCTCCAGGGCGTCGGCTGGCGACACCCACGACCCGCGGTCGCTCTCGCCAGCGACGTCCCATACGTCTTGGCCGGGCGGCAGCGCAGCGACGAAGAAGCGGGTGTCGTAGCGCCGCGGCTCGATCTCCGGCGTAACCCAGTGCGCCCATGGGCGCAGCAGATCTGCCCGCAGCACCAACCCCTCGCCCTCGAGCAGCTCGCTCAGCGACACGCTCCGGTCGAGCAGCGCCTGGCGCCGCGCCTCCCACTCCGACGGGTCGGTAACGACCACGTGCTGCGCATCCCGCCCGGCGAGGAGCACGCCGGCCTCCTCGAATGTCTCGCGCACGGCCGCGCACACCAGCGCGCGCGCCAGTGGCTCGTCGGCGTCGAGTGCACCCGTCCAGGCGGCGGGCTCCGGGCCGGCCCACGCGGCGTGCCGATCTGCGTCGCGCGGGTCTACCGAACCCCCCGGGAAGACGTACATCCCGGGCGCGAACGCCATCGACGCGACACGGCGCAGCAGGTGCACCTCGACGCCATGCGTCGGCGCGTCGCGCAACAGGACCACCGTCGCCGCGTGCCGCGGCTCGACGGCCCGCAAGGTGCCCGCGGCGAACGCCCGCGCGCGGTCGACGAAGTCCGGTGGCAGCGCGCGCAACGACTCGACGTCCCGCTCCGGCGAGCCCACGATCCGCGATCGTACGGAGGGGCTCTGCCGCGACCTGTGGCTCGCATCGCTGGGTGGCAGAACGCCTAACTCTGCGCAGCGGCAACCTCGACGACGACTTCGACCTCGACCGGCGCATTCAGCGGCAGGCTCGCCACGCCGATGGCGCTGCGGGCATGGCGGCCGGCGTCACCGAAAACATCGCCGAATAGCTCGCTCGCGCCGTTGACGACACCCGGCTGGCCGGAGAACCCCGGCGCGCTGGCGACGAAACCGACGACCTTGACCACTCGACGTACGGCGGAGAGCGCGCCGACCTCGGCGCGAATAGCCGCGAGCGCGTTCAGCGCGCAGGTGCGAGCGAGGCCCTTCGCGGTGTCGGCGTCCACGTCACCACCGACGAGGCCGGTCGCGGCGAGCTGCCCGTTGACCATCGGCAGCTGGCCCGACGTCCAGACCAGGTCACCGCTGCGCACCGCGGGCACGTATGCCGCAACCGGCGGCACGACGTCGGGCAGGGCGAGACCGAGCTCGCGGAGGCGCGCGTCCGGGTCACCCACGTCAGCTCTTCTCTCGCTTCATGTAGGCGATCAGCTGCTCGGGGTTCGGACCGGGAACGACCGCGACGAGCTCGTACCCGTCGTCGCCCCAGTTGTCGAGGATCTGCTTGGTCGCATGCACGAGCAGCGGCACGGTGACGTACTCCCACTTCGGCACACCCGCGCCCCTCTCGACGGCAGCGGCAGCCTAGTGAGGTGGACGCGTTAGGCGCTCGCCCGCCGCAGCCGCAGCAACCGGCGCCGCTCGAGCTCGTTCTGGCCGCCCCAGATGCCGTGCGGCTCTTCGACGTAGAGGGCGTACTCGAGACACTCCGTCCGGACCCGGCAGACGTTGCACAGCGCGCGGGCGCGACCCTCGCGCGCGTCCTTCTCGGGCTTGCGCTCGAAGTGGTTCGGCGGGAAGAAATACGCCGCGTTGTCGCCCTTGCACTCCGCGAACATGCGCCACGTGGGCTCGCTCGTCACGGCGCTCACCTCCGCGCAGCGGCCGTCCACTCGCCACGGACGCGCTACGCCGGACAGGATTCGCGCCGGCCCGGCCACCTCCCGCGGAGAGCGTCCGATCGTGACCGAACCGTCATCTGCTCCGTGTCGGGCGGGCCGGCGATGACGAAGCAGTCACGGCGCCGTCCGTGCCGGACCGCGCCGCGAGGTCAAGGAAGCGCAGCAGCTCGACGGGGAACGGCATGACCAGCGTTGAGTTCTTCTCCGCCGCCACCTCGACGACGGTCTGCAGCAGGCGCAGCTGCAGCGCGGCTGGATCGGCCGACATGGTCCGCGCGGCTTCCGCCAACTTCTGCGAGGCCTGGAACTCGCCCTCGGCGGTGATGACGCGGGCGCGACGCTCTCGCTCCGACTCCGCCTGCCGCGACATCGAGCGCTTCATCGACTCCGGCAGCTGCACGTCCTTGACCTCGACGAGCTCGATCTTTACGCCCCAGGGTTCCTCGGTCAGCGTGTCGATGATCCCCTTGAGCTGCGCGTTGATCGCCTCGCGGTTACTCAAGACGTCGTCGAGCTCGCTCTGGCCAATGACCGAACGCAGTGAGGTCTGCGCGACCTGGCTGACGGCGAACATGTAGTTCTGCACGTTGACGATCGCCTTGATCGGGCCGATCACCTTGAAGTAGACGACGGCGTCGACCCGCAATGTCACGTTGTCTCGTGTGATGCCTTCTTGCGCCGGCACGCCAAGCGTGACGACCTGCATGTTGACCTTCACCAACCGGTCGATGATCGGGATGATGACGTTGAGGCCCGGCATCTTCAGGCCGGGCCGGACCCGGCCGAGCCGGAAGACCACGCCCCGCTCGTACTCCTGGACGATGCGCAACCCGTAGGCGATGACGATGAGAAAAAGCACGACGAGGACAAGCAGAATCCACACGGCGACGACCTCTCAGTCCTCCGGCGACACGGGCACGACGTCGAGCAGCAGCGCAGTCTCGTCTACGGCGGTGACCTCCACTTTGACGCCCGTTGCGACCGCGCCGTCCGCGTCGAGCGCGCGCGCCCGCCAGAGCGCGCCATCGACCAGAACGTGGCCCTGCGGGTTGAGCGTGCTGCGCACTTCCGCGACACGGCCGACGAGCGCGGCCGCGCCGGCGCCCGGCAGTGCGTGCACGGCGCGGAGAACGACGGTCATCACCACGACGTAGAAGAGCACGGACCCGCCGACGCCGACCGCGAGTGGCAACGCCGGCACCCGCCCGGCCGGCGTGCCGGCGTGGACGAGATACGCGGACCCGGCCGCGAGCAGGGCTGCGCCACCCCACGTCGGCACGCCCAATCCGCCGCGCGCGACGTCGAGCGCCATCGCCGCGACGCCAGCGACCAGGAGCGCGAGCATCAGTGGGTTCGTCGGCAGCCCGGCCAGCCCGACGCCCGCCGCGGCGAGCGCAACGAGACCGGCGTAGCCCGCTGGCCCGAACCCGCGCTGGAAGAGTTCGAAGACGAGTGCGCCCAGACCGCCGACGAGCAGCAGGTAGGCCAACCACGGCAGCACCAACGTGTGGCGCACGCGCCGGACAAGCCCCGGGTTCGCGAACCGAATCTTGGCGGTCTGCTCGTCGACCCCGTCGATGCTGCGGACGACCTCACCGATCGTCGCTTTGACGCCCGACACGTCCGTCGTCGGGATCCCTCGGGCGCGCGGACCGGCGAACCGGACGTCGCCGGCGGCCCAGATGTCGAATGCACGGCCGCGCACCTGCGCACCGTTTGGTCCCACCCACGTCGTGACGGCAACCGGCGACGCGGCCACCGCTTCGACGACGCGGCGCGCGTCCGCCTTGACGACACCGGCTGAGTCGATGCGCAGCACGATCGCCGCGAAGTGCTTGCGGTTCGCCAGCACGATCTCGTCCACGATGAAGTCCGCGTACGCCGAGTCGATGAGCCCGTCCACCTGGACGATGTCGATCACCTGGGTACCGGCCGCGGCGTGGGCTGACCCCATTGGAACTGGGCCGGCGAGGTTGGCGACGACAAGTGTGGAGACGAGCAGTGCGCGGCCGAGTCCTATGCGACGCACGCGGGTCATGTCGGCGGCGAGTGTAGGCAGCGCCAGCGCGCGTCGTCCCCGAACCGCGTGGTTACGCTCGCTGCGTGAGTGCGTTCCCAGCCGCACGGCTGCATGTCGTGTCCGGCAAGGGCGGCACCGGCAAGACGACGGTCGCCGGAGCGCTCGCGTTCGCGCTCGCGCGTGACGGGCGCCGCGTCCTGCTCGCGGAAGTCGAAGGTCGGCAGGGCATTGCCGCGCTGTTCGAGATCCCGCCCTTGCCTTACGCCGAGCGGCGCGTCGCGCGCACGGCCGGCGGGGGCGAGGTCTACGCGCTCGCGATCGACCCGGAGCAGGCTCTCCTGGAGTACCTCGAGATGTTCTACAACCTGCGTCGCGCCGGTCGTGCCCTCAAGCGAATCGGCGCGATCGACTTCGCGACGACGGTCGCGCCGGGGCTGCGCGACGTGCTGCTGACGGGCAAGGTCAAGGAGGCGGTCGGGCGGCACGTGAAGGGGCGGCGCGTATATGACGCGGTTGTGCTCGACGCGCCGCCGACTGGACGCATCGTGCGGTTCCTCAACGTGTCGAACGAGATCGCCGGGGTCGCCAAGGTCGGACCGATCCGCAAGCAGGCGGAGGCCGTCATGGCGCTGCTGCACTCCGCGGAGACGGCTGTGCACATCGTGACGCTGCTCGAGGAGATGCCGGTCCAGGAGACCATCGACGGCGTGCGCGACCTGCAGGCGGCGTCGTTGCCGGTGGGGGCCGTGATCGTCAACATGGTTCGCGAACCGCAGCTGCCGCCAGCAGATCTTGCGCGCGCCGAAAGCGGGCAGCTCGACGAGCGCGCGCTCGCCGGCGACTTCGAGACCGCAGGACTCGACCTCGGGCCCGACGTCGTCAAGGTGCTCGCCGACGAGGCGGCGGAGCATGCGCGCCGGGTAGCGCTCGAACGTACCGAGCGGGTCGAGCTCGAGGGACTGGGCCGGCCGCTCTACGAGCTGCCACTGCTCCCGGACAACGTCGATGTCGCCGCATTGCACCGGTTGGCGACTGTGTTGGCGGGGGCGTGACCGCGACAGCGAGCGCGCTCGACCTCGACGCGATCGTCTCGCGACAGCGGGTCGTTGTGTGCTGCGGCGCGGGGGGTGTCGGCAAGACGACGACGGCGGCAGCACTTGCGCTGCGCGCCGCCGAGCACGGCCGGCGCGTCGTCGTCGTGACGATCGACCCCGCCCGGCGACTGGCGCAGTCGCTCGGACTGACGACCCTGGACAACACCCCGCGCCGCGTGGCCGGTACGGGTGGCGACGCTGGCGAGCTGCACGCGATGCAGTTGGACATGAAGAGCACGTTCGACGATCTCGTCCTCGCGCATGCGGCGCCGGACAAGGCGCAGCAGATCCTGAGCAACCCCTTTTACATCAGCCTCTCCGGCAGCCTGGCGGGGACTCAGGAGTACATGGCCATGGAGAAGCTTGGCCAGCTGCACGGGACCGGTGAGTGGGACCTCATCGTGGTCGACACGCCACCGACGCGATCCGCGCTCGACTTCCTCGACGCCCCAGAGCGCCTGACCGGCTTCCTCGACGGGCGTTTCGTTCGCATCCTGCTGGCGCCCGCCCGGGCGAGCGGCCGCGCGTACATGCGCTTCATGTCCGCCGGCGTCGGTGTCTTCGCGGGCATCCTCACCCGGATCACCGGCGCTGACCTGCTGCGCGACATGCGCGCGTTCTTCGCGGCGTTCGAGACCCTCTTCGGGGGATTCCGCGAACGCGCGCAGCAGACCTATGACCTGCTCAAGGCCGACGGCACCACTTTCGTCGTGGTCGCGGCGCCGGAGATCGCGGCGCTGCGCGAGGCGGCGTACTTCGTCGACCGACTCAGCGAGGAGTCGATGCCGCTCGCCGGTCTCATCGTGAACCGGGTCCACCGCACGCTCGCGCCCCAGCTCACCCCGGAGCGCGCGACCGCCGCGGCCGAGGCAGCGGAGGAGCGCGGCGTGACTGGCGTTGCCCCGGCGGTCCTGCGGTTGCATGCAGAGCGCGCCGCGTTGGCGGCACGCGAGCGGCGGAGCATCAACCGTTTTCGCGCCGCCGCACCGGACGTCGCACTCTCTGAGGTCGAGGCAATGCCGACCGACGTACACGACCTTGACGGGCTACGCCGGATCGGCGACGACCTCGCGCGGGCCGGCTAGCCCGCCTGCTGGTAGTCCCGGCGGGCCGCAGCGAACAGCCGTGCCCACGACTTCACGTCCGGACGCCGGCGGAGCAGCGCGCGGCGCTCGCGCTCGGTCATGCCGCCCCAGACACCGAACTCCATGCGGTTGTCGAGCGCGTCGGCCAAGCACTCGATCCGCACCGGACAGGCGAGGCAGCGGACCTTGACGCGGTTCTGCGCGGCACCTTGGACGAACAACTCGTCCGGATCGCTGCCGCGGCACGCGGCTGACTGCGTCCAGTGCATGGATTCCCCGGGTCGTCGGGGGCACGTCGCCCCGGCTTTGAGGTAATCGGCAACGCTACGAGCGAGATGTAGCGGCGGACATCACCCACATGTGCCGCACGTGCTGCTCCGAACGGAGCATCCGCCTCCACCGTCACAACATCGCCTAGGCTTTGCCTCTCGCCGGTGCGGGTGACGCCTCCGGCCTCCGCCTGGACGCCACGGTGACGACCTCTTACGCCCCCGACCCGACCGCCGATGCCGCCACGCTGCATCGTGCGCTCCTCGTCATGGTGATCAGCATGGTCGCCGGGCTGCTCGTCGCCGGCGCGCTCTTGCCCGTGGTTGGGACGTTGGGCTTTCTCGCGCGCACCAGCGCGGACTCGTTCAACAAGCTCCCCAGCGACCTCGTCGAGCCACGGCTGCCACAGCGCTCGCGCATCCTCGCGGCCGATGGCAGCCTGCTCGCGGACATCTACCTCAACGAGAACCGCATCGTCGTGCCCATCGACGAGATCCCGCCGACGATGCAACAGGCGATCATCGCCATCGAAGACGAGCGCTTCTACGAGCACGGCGGCATCGACTGGAAGGCCGTCGCCCGTGCCGTGGTGCGTAACCAGCAAGCCGGCGAAGTGCGCCAGGGCGGGTCGACGCTGACCCAGCAGTACGTCAAGAACGTGCTCATCGAAAGCGCGGGGACGCAGAGTGGCGTCGCGAAGGCACGCGAGCGCTCGACCGGGCGGAAGCTACGCGAGGCGCGGTATGCGATCGCGCTCGAGCGCAAGCTCGGCAAGCGCGAGATCCTCGAGAAGTACCTCAACATCGCCTACTTCGGCAACGGCGTCTACGGCGTCGGCACCGCATCTGCGCACTACTTCGGCCACGCCGTGCAGCGGCTGACGCTCGACGAGGCGGCACTGCTCGCGGGCATGGTGAAGAACCCGCGCGTCTACGACCCACAGCGCGACGTTCCGGCCGCGCAGGACCGCCGTAATGTCGTCCTGGACGCGATGCTGCGCAACGGGTTCATCACCGCGCGCCAGGCAGACCGCGCGCGGCACTTCCCGGTCAAGAGGCGCCTGCACCTCACGACCCCGATGGCGCCGGACACCTCGATCGCGCCGTTCTTCCTCGACTACCTGCTGCGTGAGCTGCCCGACAACCCGTCGTACCAGAAGTTCTTCGGCGACACCCGCGAGGAGCGCACCGCGCGCATCTTCCAGGGCGGCCTGACGATCCGCACGACGCTCGACCCGGCTCTGCAGCGCGCCGCGCAGGCGGCGGTCGACGGCACGCTCGACCGGACGGGCCGCGTCGCCGCCGCCGTCGTCGTCGTCAAGCCGGGCACCGGCGAGATCAAGGCGATGGCCGTGAACCGCGCGTTCGGGTCGGGCCGCGGCAAGACGAAGGTCAACCTGGCGACCGGTGGGATCCGCGGCTACCAAGCCGGCTCGACGTTCAAGGTCTTCGTCCTCGCGTCGGCGATCCAGCAGGGCATCCCGCTGCGGCTGCGGCTTGCCGCGCCGCCGGTCTACGCGTCGCGCATCTTCAAGCTCAGCAACGGTCGCCCGTATGTCGTGCGCAACGCCGAGCCGGGTGAGGGCGGCGTCTACGACGTCGAGCGCGCGACCTGGGAGTCGGTGAACACCTTCTACATCCAGCTCGAGGAGCGCACGGGCGCGAGCAAGCCGGCTGCGCTCGCGCGCGCGATGGGCGTGACGACGTTCCCAGTCCACGCCTTCGGGTCGTTCACCTTGGGCACCAACGAGGTGAGCCCGCTCGACATGGCCGTCGCGAACGCGACGTTCGCCGCGCGTGGGTTGCGGTGCGAGGCGACCGGGCTGGCCTCGGTCGCGGACTCCGCGGGCAAGCCGTTGCCTCCCGCGGTGCCGGACTGCGAGCGCGTCATGGAGCCGCGCGTCGCCGACGCGGTGTCGCAGGTGTTGCGCGGCGTCATCGACGGGCCCGACCCTTATCGCACCGGACTGCGCGCGTCGATCGGCCGGCCCGCGGCCGGCAAGACCGGCACGACGCAGAACTTCGGTGCCGCGTGGTTCAACGGCTACACACCGGACTTCGCGAGCGCGGTCTGGGTCGGCGACCCGCGCGGCCCGAAGTACAAGCTGCTGAACGTGCAGGGAGTTCGTCGCGTCTACGGCGGGACGTTCCCGGCGCTGATCTGGCAGCAGGTGATGTCGGCCGCGCACGAAGGCCTCCCCGTGTCGCAGTTCACCGCGCCGGATGCGGGCGCTTACTCCGGGATCCGGACCGGCGTGCCCGACGTGCGCGGCCTCAAGCCGGAGGACGCGACGAAGGTGCTGGCGACCGCGGGCTTCGCGGCGAACATCTCCGCGCTGCGCGTCGCCGCGGGGCCGATCCGCGAAGGTCTCGTGGGCGGCCAGAGCCCGGCGCCGGGTGCGGCGGCCACGCCGGGCGCCACGGTGACGCTGTACCTATCGAACGGCTTGTTGCCGCCCGTGCCACCGTCGCCGACGGGAAGCGCGACGGCGAGTGCCACCGCACCGCCCGCGTCCCGCTCCCCGACGCCCGCGCGCAGCCCGACGCCACGCCCCAAGCCGACGAAGTCACCGAAGCCGCGCCCGTCGCGGAGTCCGTCGCCGCAACCGTCGCCGACACCGACGCCGAGCGGCGCCGGCTAGTCGGCCCGCGGTCGACCGTGGCTAGAGCGTGAGCTGACGGCGCACTTCGGTCGAGACGCGCGCGCCGTCCGCGCGACCCGCGACTTGTGGCGTCACGACCTTCATCACCGCGCCGAGCTGCTGGGCTCCGGTCGCCGCTACCGCTGCGATCCCGGCAGCGACCAGCGCGGTCAGCTCGTCGTCGGTCAGCTGCGCCGGCAGGTACTCGTCGACGATCGCGCCCTCGGCGCGCTCGCGCGTCGCGAGCTCGGGGCGTTTGGCGGCGTCGTAGGCCTCGGCCGCCTCGCGACGCTTCTTCGCTTCGCGCTGCAGCACGCGCACAAGCTCCGCGTCGGAGAGCTGGCGCGCCTCGCCGCCGGCGACCTCCTCGTTCTTGACGGCGGTGAGGACCATCCGGATGGTCGCAGTGCGCAGCTCGTCACGAGCCTTCATCGCGGCCGTGAGGTCGGCCTGCAGCCGATCCTTGAGCGTGGTCACGTCCGCAGCTGCGCGCGGTCAGGGATCATGGTCATGTCCTCGACCCTAAGACTCCCGGAGTGGCATGCGCGCCAGGTTCACGCTGCCCCTCGCCGCCGTCGGTGCCGGGGTCAGCGCGCTCGGCTACGCGGGCCTCGTGGAGCGCAACGCGTTCGCCTTGCGCCGTTACGACGTCCCGGTGTTGCCCGCGGGCGCGACACCGCTGCGGATCCTGCACCTTTCCGACGTACACATGACGCGCAACCAACGCCGCAAGCAGGCGTGGATACGTCGGCTCGCCGAGCTCCAGCCGGACCTCGTCGTCGACACCGGTGACAACATCGGACGTCCCGACGCGGTGCCGGCGATGCTCGATGCGCTTGCGCCGCTGCTGGACGTCCCGGGCGTGTTCGTGCTCGGGTCCAACGACTACTACCGCTCCCGGCCGAAGAACCCGCTGCGCTACCTCTTTCCCGGCGACCACCAGCGCGTGCTCGGCGTCCAGAACCCGTGGCCCGACCTCGTCGACGCGATGACGGCCGCCGGCTGGCACGACCTCACGCACCGGCGTACGACGATCAAGGTGGCGGGCCGGCTCGTCGAGGTCGCCGGTGTCGACGACCCACACCTGCACCGCGACATCCCGGCGCTCGTCGGCGGCCGCGTCGACCCGGACGCGGCGGTGCACCTCGCGCTGACGCACTCACCCGAGCCGCGAGTGCTGGACGCCTTCGCGGGCTGGGGGTTCGAGGTCGTGTTCGCCGGTCACACACATGGCGGGCAGCTGCGTGTCCCCGGCTACGGCGCGCTGGTCACGAACTGCGGGCTCGACCGACACCGCGCGCGGGGGCTCTCCGACTACGGCGGTGCGTGGCTCCACGTCTCCGCCGGGCTGGGCACGTCGCCCTACGCCCCGGTGCGGTTCGCGTGCCGACCGGAGGCGTCGTTGCTCACATTGGTCCCGTTAGACTCGGCCGCCGCACTACGGGATGTAGCGCAGCTTGGTTAGCGCGCCACGTTCGGGACGTGGAGGCCGGGAGTTCGAATCTCCCCATCCCGACTCTGAGCAGACCCCCCGACCAGCGATCAGCGATCAGCTGAAAAGCGACCGCGGGTTGAGGGTGCCGACCAGCGGGAGATGCAGCACGGTCTTCCCGCTGTTATCGACGGTCATGGCGACACCCTGTCCGGCCAGCGGGTCGTCGTAGGGCTTGGTGACGACCCACTCGAGCTGCTCGTTCATCACCAGCAGGCCGATCGCGTGGCCGCGCCGGAAGATGTAGTCCTGCGGCTTCGCCGGGATCGTGACGCCGTGCACGCCGGGCACCCACGGCTCGCGGCGCGTGAGCGTGTTGCGGTAGCGAGTGTCGAGCCAGCCACGCGTGACGCCGATCAACCCGTTAGTCGCGGCCGGCAGCCGCTCACCCCCGGCGTCGGTGTAGTTGGCCGGGTCGATGTCGACCACGCTGACGGCGTAGGTGACCCAGCTGCGGTCCACCTCAGACCACACCGTGATACGCGGGCGGCCGAACAGGCGCACGTCCCGGGTGAGCGGCGGCGACTCGAACCACGCGTGGTCGTCGTTGCGGCGGGCCCGCGCGAGCGCGCCGGACTCCGTGCCGACGCCCGTCATCGTGAACCGCACCCCGTCGGAGCGCTGGCCGGGCCGGGTCGGACGGAGGACCCCGTCGTAGCCGCCGTTGACGGTGCCGGACTGCGCGTAGAGGGCGACGTCGGTCGTATGCGGGATGCCGCCGCGGATCTCGCCCAACGCTTTCGTCGAGTCCGATGTCTGGGACACGACCGGCGCGAGCGTGCGCTCGATGCCGTTGCGCTCGCCTTTCAGCCAGCGCGCCATCCAGAGGTTGACGGTCTCGTTGTAGGCGCCGCCGGGCGTGCCGTGGCCCTCCCAGCGCGTCCCCATGTAGAGCCGCCGGTACCGCGACTTGGTGAGCGACTCCCAGTAGCGGTACTGCGTGTCCTGC
>JBHELW010000002.1:0-4467 GCA_046262915.1 Mycobacteriales bacterium
AAATCCATGGTCGAGCGCCGCCGCGCCGGCCTCGGTCGCATAGCCGTTGCCCCAGTACGCGCGGCCGAGATGCCAGCCGACCTCGACCTCGGTCGGCTCGATGTCGGGGAACGGGTTGAGGATCACCGCGCCGACCAGCACGTCGTCCGCCCGGCGGTCGAGCGCCCAGACGCCGAGCCCAGCTGGTGACTCCTGCGCGATACGCCGGGCCAGCCGCTCGCGCTGGTCGGCGACGTCGCGCGCGGGGTTGGGTGCGCTACCGAGGTAGCGCATGACCTCCGGGTCGCCGTAGATGCCGAACGCCGGCTCCGCGTCGTCGAGTGACCAGTCGCGCGCGCGCAGCCGCCCGGTCTCGAAGATGACCGCCATTGCCGCTACGCCGGACGCGGACGCAGGTCGAGGTCGGCGGGCGGAGTCGGCGGGGTCTGCCAGACGAGGTAGCCCTTGCCGTAGACCTCGTGCCAGTGGTTGACGCGCTGTTCCATCTGCGTCCACGCCGTCGCAAACGCTGCCGCGTCGGACGCTTCGATTGCGGCACGCACCGCGGCGTGGTCGGTCTCAACAAACTCACGGATCGCTTCGTCGTACTTCGGTCGCAGGAACGCCGCGCGGCGCAAATGCTTGATCAGGGTGCGGGAGAAGTAGGCCGCGAGTGGCCAGTTCTCCGCCTGAGCGGCGTGGTAGAGCCGCCAGGCGCGGTCCGCGATCTGCGTCATCAAACTGTCGAGGCCGGGCTGGTGTTGCGCGAGCTCGTCGAGTGTCATCGTGCGCTTGCCGTTGCTCACGAGGAGCCCGGAGAGGTTCACGGGCTCGTCCGGCGAATGCATCGGCACGGTCGCCAGCCTTTCATGCGATAGGAACGCGGACGCACCCGCGCGTCGCGCTCTCGGGAAGGACATCCATGCGCCACAGCCGAGTTGTCACGTTCGGGCTGCCGATCGCTGCGCTGCTCCTCGTCGTCAACAACGCGGCCGCCGCCCGTCGGGCGGTGCCGACGTTCACCAAGCCGGTTCTCGTCGACGACGGCAAGATGACGAAGAAGCGGCCCACCGAGCCCGCGACGATCGTCGGCGCCGACGGCACGCGCTATGTCGCCTACCAGGGCGGCAGCCAGCTGGCTGTGAGCCGTGACGGTGGGCGCACGTGGCGCAACCAGCACGACGTACTCACGAAGAATCTCAGCGGCTGCACCTACTCGACCGCTCGCGACTTCGGCGACGTCGACCTCGCAGCCGACCCGGGTGGCCGGGTCTACCTCGCCGACCTCGCGGTGATGGCCGGGGGAACGCTCGACAACGGGATCCAGCCGATCGTCGGTGTCAGCAACAACCGCTTCAAGGAGCACACGTCGACGTGCGCGGGACACCAGCCGTTCATGGTCGACCGCGAGTGGCTGGCGACTTACAGCAAGCCGGGCACGGGTTCGGACGAGACGCGCGTATATCTCAGCTACCACGACTTCGGGCCGGACACGATGTGGATCAACGTGTCCAAGGACGGCGGCAAGACGTGGGCACCGCCGGTGCCCATCCCGACGTCGCCGGACGCTGCCCTGTCCAGCGCGTGCGACACCATTCCCGGCGGCACCGCGGTCGATCCGAAGACCGGTTGGGTCTACGTCGCGTGGACCGCCGGCCCCAACAGCGCGAACAACCTCGCGACCGGGTGCAACTACACGCAGGGCACGATCTTCAACAAGCTCTACGTCGCGGTCTCGAAGGACGAGGGGCTCACCTGGACGACGACCAAAGCGTTCGAGGGCCCGGACAACACGCAAGCCGAGCCGGCTGACCTCTCGGAGATCTTCGCCACTATCGGGACAGACCGGCAGGGCAACGTCTACGTCGCCTACCCGGCCTTCCTCAACGGCGAGTACGGGATCTACTACCAGTGGTCCCCGCCGGCTCTCGGCGTCAACGCCAGCCTGTTCTTCTCGAAGCCGACAAAGGTGAACGGCACCGACGCGCACACCGCCTACTACCCGCGGATCGTCGCCGGCGACACCGGCCGCGTCGACCTCATCTACCTCGGGTCACCGATCAAGAACGTGGTCGCAACGCCGACCAACAAGACGACCTACACCGGCGGCGAGAACCGGCCCAACTGCACGCCCGAGGTCGACGACCCGGGCGGCAAAGGGGTTCGCTTCACCGGAAAGCCCTGCGAGATGCCGCCCAACGCGAAGTGGTACCTCTACCTTGCCCAGACGTTGAACGGGACGTCCGGGACGCCCACGTTCAGCAACGTGAAGCTCGACCAGGGGCCGGTGCACGTCGGCGACATCTGCACGCTGGGCATTTTCTGTCTCGACAACGACAACCGCGACCTCGCCGACATCAACGACATCAAGATCGACGCGTCCGGCGGGTTCCAGGCGGCCTACACCTGGGAGAACCAGAAGGGCACCGAGAACCAGATCCGCTTCCAGTGCCAGACCGGCGGCGCGGGGCTCTACGCCAACGTCAAGCTGCGTTCCTGCCGGGCGCGCTGAGGGCTCGCCTCGCCCCGGAGCTCAACCCGCGACGCGTCGCAGCCGTGCCGAGAGGTGCGGCTGCAGCGGCTGGCCCATCGCCGCCATGTCGACGGCGTACATCAGCTCACCGTCGACGAGCCCGTACAGCCGCTTCAGGGCGCTGACGTCCTTCGCCGACGGCGTCCGCGTCACGACGTCGGTGGCTATCTCGACCTGCGTGCCGCGCACCGTGCCGAGGTAGATCTCGCTGATCCCGCTCGGCCGGCAGATGAGCACCTCGACCGAGCCGTCGGGCTGCGGCCGCCAGTAGCCCACCTCCGTCGCCGACGGGCGCTCGTCCGGCAGGACCCACGAGCGCTGCTCGTAGGCGAGGAACGGCCGGCCAGAGTGGCTGAACCGGATCTCCTCGGCGTAGCGGAAATCGCCGATCGTCGGGTAGCCGCCCACCCCCTCGCCGCGCCACGTCCCGAGCAGAAACGCCAGCGGCGCGAGCGCGTCCGGGACCGCATCGGGTTCGGGATGCATGAGCGGCGAGATTACGGCGGCCGGCTACCGCGCGCGGAATGCATCGCACCGGAGCGGGGTTGTGCCACGGGAGTACCGGGGAGTGGGGTGTCATGGCCGTTCACTCGGGTCCGCGTCAGCTGCGCGGGCCGCGACGGGTCGCGACGATCTCCGTGCACACCTCGCCGTTGGACCAGCCGGGCACCGGCGACGCCGGCGGCATGAACGTCTACATCGTCGAGGTCGCGCGCCGGCTGGCCGCGCTCGGCATCGAAGTCGACATCTTCACCCGGGCCACCGGCGGCGCATCGCCGTTGGTCGTCGAGCTTGCCCCCGGCGTGACCGTGCGCCACGTGCACGCCGGACCCCTCGAGGGCTTGGCCAAGGACGACCTGGCGGCACAGCTGTGCGCCTTCACGTCCGGGGTGCTCCGCGCCGAAGCGATGCGCGAGCCGGGCTGGTACGACCTCGTGCACTCGCACTATTGGCTCTCCGGCCAGGTCGCGTGGCTCGCGGCTGAGCGCTGGGGCGTGCCGATGGTGCATTCGAGCCACACGTTGGCGAAGGTCAAGAACGCGGCGCTCGCCGACGGCGACGCTCCCGAGCCCGCCGCGCGCGCGATCGGTGAAGCACAGGTCGTCGACGCGGCCGACCGCCTCGTCGCGTCGACCGACGAAGAGGCGCACCAGCTCGTCGAGCTCTACGACGCCGACCCCGCGCGCATCGTCACGATCGCGCCGGGTGTCGACCTGCGCCGGTTTACGCCGGGAGACACCGCCGCGGCGCGGGCTCGCCTCGGCCTGCGGCCCGGCGACGTCTTCCTGCTCTTTGTCGGCCGCCTGCAGCCGCTCAAGGCACCCGACGTAGTTCTGCGTGCGGCCGCGTCGCTGCTCGCCGCACAGCCAGAGCTGCGCGACCGGCTCGTCGTCGGCGTCGTCGGTGGGCCGAGCGGCAGCGGCCACGACGAGCCCGCTCGGCTGCGGCGGCTGGCCAACGAGCTCGGCCTGCGCGACCGCGTGCGCTGGGCTGACCCCGTGCCCCTGGTCGAGCTGCCGGACTGGTACCGCGCGGCGCACGTCGTCGTCGTACCGAGTCACAGCGAGTCGTTCGGGCTGGTCGCGTTGGAGGCGCAGGCCTGCGGCACGCCGGTCGTCGCGGCGTCGGTGGGCGGGCTGCGCACCGCCGTGCGCGACGGCGTTTCCGGCGTGCTCGTCTCCGGACACAACCCGGAGGACTACGCCGACGTTCTCGGCCGGCTGGTCGCGGAACCCGCGCGACACGCGGCACTCTCGATGGGCGCGGTCGCGCATGCCGCTGACTTCGACTGGTCGAAGACCGCTGGCCGGCTCGTGCAGACCTACCAGGACGCCATGGCCGCGCAGACCCGACGGGACACGATCGCCGCCGGTCAGTGAAGATGCCGCCGTGGACGATCGCGGCGCCGCTCCGCCGGTCGACGAGCTCGATGCGCTGATCCGCGAGCGACTCAC
>JBHELW010000003.1:0-29532 GCA_046262915.1 Mycobacteriales bacterium
GACGTCGGCGGGCTCGAGCTCGTTTCGGACGAGCACCTCGGCAACCAGTTCCGCGGTCGCGGCCAGGATCAGCTCCCGCTCGTCGCGCTCGACTTGGGTCGCGCCGCGAACTGCCCGAATCGTCATCGGATTCGCCGCCCGTACGCGATGAGGCTTTGCCGAGGTAACAACAAGTCGCGCAATCCCGTTGGCGTCAAAGCGGCTTGCGCACTGATTGTCTTAATTCTGTCTTGACAAGCCTCTAAGTCGACACAAAGGCGCGCGCCGCCAGTGCCGAGGTTCTTCCAACGCAGCCGACCGGACTGGACGCGCCCACTGACCAGCGCATTCCGCGTCGAATGTCGACTTAGCAACTCAGCCGCCCACGAGCCCGGTCTCGCCGATAGGCGATTGCGCGATATGTCGCCAAGTCGCTCCCACGTCTTACCATTACATCCCTACAGCGCGATAGAGCTTCGTCACTTCGCTGCTCGATAGATACCTCGACCCTCCGGGCCGGAGCTCGCCAAGCGTGAGTGGACCGATTCGGGTTCGCACGAGGCGCCCAACCGGGTAGCCCGCCGCCGCGAGGAGCCGTCGGACTAGGTGCTTGCGCCCCTCGTGGACAACGACCTCGACGAGAACCCGCCCCGGCGCGTCCCCGACAACTCGAGCCGCCGACGCACGCGCGAGCCCGTCATCGAGCTCTAGGCCGCTGCGGAGGCGCCGGACGAGCTGGCGGTCGACGGGGCCGGCGACCTCCGCCACGTAGGTTTTGGCCACCCCCAGCGACGGGTGGACGAGACGGTTAGCGAGCTCGCCATCGTTCGTTAGCAGGAGCAACCCTTCGCTGTCGGCGTCCAGCCGGCCGGCGTAGAAGAGTCTCGTCGCGCGGTCGCGGACCAGGTCGCCGATGCACGGCCGCCCACGATCATCCCGCATCGTCGTGAGCATGCCGCGTGGCTTGTTCACCGCTAAATACCGATGCTGCGGTGCGATCGGCACCCGCGCACCGTCCAGCGTTATCTGCGCCGTCGCCGGGTCGACGCGCACCCCCTGCTGGCGCACCGTCGTGCCGCCAACCGCGACCCGCCCAGCCGCGATCATCTCCTCCGCGGCCCGGCGCGAAGCCACGCCAGCATCGGCGAGCACCTTCTGGAGGCGTACCCCTCGACCGACTGAAGTCTCAACTTCTTGCTGAGATTTGGCACGCGAGCGCGCTGACGACTCGATCTGCGAGCGCTCGTCACCCATCTTCGGTGATTGTGGCCAAGTCGTCCGGCAACATCGGTGCCAGGTCGGGCAGGTCAGCCAGTTGCGCCAAGCCGAGGCGCTCCAGGAAATACGGCGTGGTCAGGTACAGCGTGGCTCCTGAGCTGGAGTCAACGCCCTCCTCGACGATCAATCCCCTCGCCAGCAACGTACGGACGACGCCGTCCACGTTGACGCCGCGGACCGCAGCGATCGCCTGACGGGTGACCGGCTGCCGGTAGGCGATGATCGCGAGCGTCTCGAGGGCCGCCTGCGACAGTCGCGCGCGGTGTTCATCGCGCACGAATCGCTCGACGTAGGCGGCGCACGCTGCGGATGTGTACAGGCGCCACCCATTCGCGACGTTGCGCAGCTCAAATCCACGGCCGGCGCTGCGATAACTCGCCGACAAAGCCTCCAGCGTCTGACGCACGTCCTCGCGTGGTCGCTCCGTGACCTGTGCTAGTTCTTGCTCGCTTACTGGCTCGTCGACGACGAGCAGGATGGCTTCCAGGATCCGGGATAGCTCCGGTTCCGGCGTTATGTCAGCCTCGGGAGCTGCAGGTCTGGCGTCACCTAGCATCAAATTGGCCCTCTGCCGTAGTCACGTCTGTCTCCGGCTCAGTTGAACCGACCCAGCGCAATCGCAGCTCCCCCAGTGGCTCGACCTGGTCGAACGCGGCCAGGCCGTCGCGGTACAGCTCCAGCGCGGCGAGGAACCGGGCGACGACCTCGATCCGCTCACGGCAGTCTGCAACCAGCGCCCGAAACGACGCCGAGCCGGCCGCGCGCAACCGCTCAGCCACGATCGCGGCGTGCTCGGCCACGCTCACGACCGCGAGATGGACATGGCTGGCGTCGACGGCAGGCGCCGGTCGCGGCTGCAGGGCTGTCCACGCGAGCGCCGCAAACTCCCCGGGAGACAGCCCGAGCGCCACGTCTGGCACCGCTGCAGCGAAGGCGGGCTCCAGCGCGACCGAGCGCGCGACGTAGGCCGCCTCTACCGACATGAGCTCGGCGAGCTCGCGTGCCGCCTCCTTGTACGCGCGGTACTGCAGGAGCCGCGCGAAGAGCAGATCGCGCGCCTCGAGCAGAGCCACGTCGTCCTCATCGTCGACGTCGCCGGCAGGCAACAACCGAGCGGCTTTGAGGTCCAGCAGCGTCGCCGCCACGACGAGGAAATCCGTCGCGGCGCCAAGGTCCCACTCCCCCGCGAAGCGGATGTGGGCGATGAACTCGTCCGTGACCTGGGACAATGCGACCTCGGTTACGTCGAGCTGGTGCTTGGCGATCAACCCAAGCAGCAGGTCGAACGGCCCGGAAAAGACATCGAGATGGACCTCGAAGGCCGGCTCCGGCTCGCGAAGCAACGCGTCACCCGGCACCCGCCCGACGCTAACAGGCGGGGGCCCACCGTTGCAGCGGCACGCCGAGACCCCACCGCCAGAATGCGAGCGCATCGCCTTAACTGTTCATCGACAAACGTCTCAAGCGACTCCGAGGATCCGAAACGCCGAGTCCACCACCGGTTGCGCGACTGCTACGACGAGCCGGTAGAGCATCCCCCGCCCGCCGAAGATCGGCAGCAGCAAGAGGAGCACGGCCCCAACCCCGTAGTTCTGTTCCTCGAGGTAGTAGCGGGCGCGCTGCCAGCCGAGCGTGCTGGGCGCTAGGACCCACATCATCCGGGCGCCGTCCAGCGGCGGCAGCGGCACGAGCTGGAGCACGGCGAGCCACACGTTGAGCACCCCGGCCGCAGCCAGGGCGGTTGGCGCCCAGGCGCCGGACGCCGTGGTGGCGGAGAAACCCGCGGCATGCGCGGCGGCGAGAAAGATTAGGCCGATCCCGAGGTGGGCGAGCGGGCCCGCTAGCAGCACCAGGAGGTACCGGGTGCGCGCGCGTCCGCGGCGCGACTCGGTGAGCTCGACCGGTCGCCCCCAGCCGAGGCCGGCGACGAGCATCGCGACGAGTCCGAACGCGTCGACGTGACGCCGCAGGTCTGGGGTACGCCGGCGAGCCAGCCGGGGCCGTCGGTCACCGGTCGCATCCGCCATGAGCGCCTGCGCGAGCGCGTGGGCCACGACGCCAAGCACAAACCCCAGGCCGAAGCCCACAAACACCGGAAGGTTGTCGAGCTCGAAAAGCACCTCAGCGGCCGCGCAGGCGGCGAACGAGCGTGCTCTGCTCCCCCTTCGACTCCAGCTCGCTGAGCACGAGGCTGAGCGCCTCGCGAACAATTCGGCCACGGTCGACCGCGATGCCGAAGTCACCGCGCAGCGCCAGCCGGGAGCGCTCCAGGTCGATCAGCTCGTCCGGCGAGCAGTACACAGTGATCTTCTCCTCGTGCCGCTCCCGCCCCGTAGGACGCCGATCCCCCACCGGACGCGGCCGACGGCGCGCCGCGCCAACGAACTCCTCCCCCGGCGGGCTCTCCGCGGGCGCAGGCGCATGATCGCGCTCCCCCTCGGGGGCGCCGCTGATCGCGGGGCCGAGCTCGGCCGGCTCCGCCTCTGCCAACGGCGATGTCGACCGGAAGAGCTCGCTGGCTCCGGGCAGGCTCACACGGCGACTCATCGGGCAAGGACCTCCTTAGCGAGCTCGCGATAGGCAGCCGCGCCGGCCGACCGTGGCGCGTACGTCGTGATCGGCTCCCCGGCGACTGTCGTTTCGGGGAAGCGGACCGTCCGGTTGATGACGGTTTGGAAGACCTTCTCGCCGAAGGCCTCGACGACTCGGGCGAGTACCTCGCGTCCGTGCAGCGTGCGGCTGTCGTACATTGTGGCCAGGATGCCCTCAAGTTCGAGTTGAGGGTTAAGCCTCGCGCGAACCTTGTCTATTGTTTCTATGAGGAGTGCGACGCCGCGGAGCGAAAAGAACTCGCACTCGAGCGGAACGATGACGCCGTGTGCCGCGGTCAGCGCATTGACGGTGAGCAGACCAAGGCTCGGTTGGCAGTCGATCAAGATGACGTCGTAGTCCTGGGCGGGCCCCGCGAGCACACGCTTGAGCGTCTGCTCCCGCGCGACCTCGCCGACGAGCTGGACCTCGGCCGCCGAGAGGTCGATGTTGCTCGGCACGAGGTCCATTTCGGGCACGTGCGTCTTGAGGATGACGTCTTCGGCCGAGACCCTCGGATCCATCAAGAGGTCGTAGACAGTGCGGTCGAGCTGCAGCGGGTTCACGCCGAGCCCGACCGACAGCGCCCCCTGCGGGTCCACGTCGACCAGCAGCACGCGGCGGCCGAACTCCGCCAAGGCCGCACCGAGGTTGATCGTGCTGGTCGTCTTCCCCACCCCGCCCTTTTGGTTACAAAGGGCGAGGATCCGCGCCGGGCCATGGGCGTCGAGAGGACTCGGCATGGGAAACGCGGTATAGGGCCGCCCGGAGGGGCCCAGCCGCGGTGCTGCTGGAGCCGCGTCCGCCTCCGATGTTTGGCGGCCGTCCCGGGTCGCGTCGCCAGCGACCGACGGGGAGGCGTCGGCTGTTTCCTCGTCCTGGCTGGCTGTGTCCCGACGCCCGCCGTCTGCGCGTGGCTGCTGATCCGAGGCCGGAGTCGCTGACGCGTCAACGCGCTCGCCGGCCGCCTCGCCGGGCAGGTCGCCGCCGAAGGGGTCCGCGTCGAATATCGACATGGCGCTTTGGCCTCCTGTCTCTGAACCGTCGTCGCGACACGTCGTTAGGCCGCCTTGACGACAGAACGGGGAATGCTAGGGCTAGCCGGTTGACGCGGGCAAGATGCTGCGCGCCCGGGATGTCCTGGATGCTGCGCGGAGCCGGCCGGTCGCTAACCGCGCGCGCGCGGGTGAGCCGCGGCGTAGACCTCGCGCAGTCTGTCGACCGTGACCAGCGTGTAGATCTGCGTAGTGGTCACTGACGCATGCCCCAGGAGCTCCTGGACGACTCGGACGTCGGCACCGCCGTCGAGCAGGTGCGTCGCGAAGGAGTGCCGCAGGGTGTGCGGGGACACGGCCGCGCGCAGGCCGGCCTTCTCGGCGGCGCGCCGGAGGACGGCCCAGGCACTCTGTCGGGACAGGCGCCCGCCCCGCGCGTTCAAGAAGACCGCTGGGGTGCCTCGGCCGTGGCCGAGGAGGGTCGGACGGGCCCGGACGAGGTATGCCTCCACGGAGCTTCGGGCGAACCGCCCGAAGGGCACCACGCGCTCGCGCGACCCCTTGCCGTACAGCCGCACCGTCGCCTCGGCGAGCCGGATGTCGTCCAGGTCGAGACCCACCGCCTCGGAGATGCGCGCGCCGCTGCCGTAGAGGAACTCGAGCAGCGCCCGGTCGCGCAACGCCAACAATGTCTGGTCGAACCCTGCGGCGTTAAGGAGCATCTCGACCTCGTCGACCGTGATCGCCTTCGGCAGCGAGCGCGGCTGCCCCGGAGGCCGGACGGCGGCGGCCACGTCATGGGCGACGATCCCCTCGGCCGTCGCGAAGCGGTGGAGCCCGCGCACCGCGGCGAGGGTGCGCGCCGCGGAGGAGGCCTTGGCGGGCGCGCGCCCGTCGGCACCTTCCCGGAGTCGCGCGAGGAACCTGCCGACGTCGGACTCTGCGACATCGGCGAGGGCTGTTATCGCCTCGCCGGCCAGCGCCGCGGCGTAGTACCGCAAGTCGCGCCGGTATGACTCGAGCGTGTTTGCGGCGAGGCCGCGTTCAACCGCCAGGTGGTCGAGGAACCGGTCGGCGGCCGCGGCGACGGAGCTGCCGGCCGCTGCCGGCGGGCCATCCGCGGTCAGACGAGGACCTGGTCGAGCGGTACCGATGTCATGCCGTGCGCCTCCGCGACCGGCCGGTACGTGATCTGACCGGAGACCACGTTGACGCCCAGAGCGAGTGCTGGGTCCTCCGTGCAGGCGCGGCGCAGACCCTTGTTGGCGATGTCGACCGCATACGGGATCGTCACGTTTGTCAGGGCGTACGTCGATGTGTGCGGCACGGCGCCGGGCATGTTGGCCACGCAGTAGTGGATGACCTCGTGCACCGTATAGACGGGGTCCGAGTGCGTCGTTGGGCGCGTCGTCGCGAAACAGCCGCCTTGGTCGACCGAGATGTCGACGAGAACCGCACCCGGCTTCATCCGGCGGATCTGGTCCTCGCTGACGAGCATCGGGGCTTTCGCACCAGGGACGAGGACCGCGCCGATCACCAGATCGGCGTCCAGCACCGCCCGCTCGACCTCGAGGGCGTTCGACGCGATGGTCTGGATACGGCCCTTGTGGATGCGGTCGACCTCACGCAGTCGGCCGACGTTCTTGTCGAGCAGCAGGACCTCCGCCTCCATTCCCTGCGCGATCCACGCCGCGTTCGACCCGGAGATGCCGGCACCGATGACGACGACCTTCGCGGGGTGGACCCCCGGCGCCCCACCCATGAGGACGCCGCGCCCGCCGCTGCCGCGCTCGAGAAAATGCGCGCCAGCCTGCGGCGCCATCCGGCCCGCGACCTCGGACATCGGGGCGAGCAGGGGCAGCGAGTTGTCTGACAGCTGAACCGTCTCGTAAGCCACCGCGGTAGTGCCGGCGTCGAGCAGCGCCTTCGTGCACTCGAGCGACGCGGCGAGGTGCAGGTAGGTGAACAGCACCTGGCCGGAGCGCATCCGGTGGTACTCCTCGGCGACCGGTTCTTTTACCTTCAACACCAGGTCGCTGCTGCCCCAGACGTCATCGGCTGTCGGCAGGATCTCCGCCCCGCCGGACACGAACTCGTCGTCGCTAATCGACGACCCCAGGCCGGCGCCCTTCTCGAGGTAGACGGTGTGGCCCGCGTTCGCGAGCTCGCGTACCCCCGACGGGGTGATCGCGACTCGGTACTCGTTGTCCTTGACCTCGCGCGGGATACCGACCTTCACGACCCGGACCTCCCGCGGCATCGCTCGCGACGCACGACGCTGTACGCGGCTCCGCAGTGTACGGCGGTCAGCCCGGGTGGTCGGGTCGCGCGGGCCAGTGCGCGTCGGACGGTCGCAGCGTGTCGAGCCCGCGCTGTCGCGCGACATGCAGCGCGAGGATGCCCATCACCGCCATGGGGTTGTGCAGCCGTCCGGTCAGCACGCGGTCGACCGCGTCCGAGAGCTCGACCCATAGCTGGGGCATGTCCTTCTCTTCCGCCGTACCAACGTGGCGCTCGGCGGCAGGCGTGAGGTCGCGCGCCAGATAGACCCGGTAGGCCTCGTCGGATGTGCCGGGTGAGGCATATGCGTCAACAAGCACGCGCCAGTCGCGGGCGCGGTAGCCCGCTTCCTCGAACAGCTCGCGCGCGGCGGCGGTGCTCGCCGGTTCTCCCGGCTGGTCAAGAAGTCCGGCGGGTGGCTCCCAAAGTCGTGCGGACACAGGGTGGCGGTATTGCTGGACGAGCAGGACGCGCTCGTCCTCGTCCATCGCGATGACGCCGACCGCGCCACGGGTGACGACGACATCGCGCTCGACCACGGCGCCGTCATCGAGCCGGATGCGGTCGGTGCGCGCGTCGATCACCCCGCCGCGGAACCGGACCGTCGACGTGAGGACGGCGGCGTGATCCGCGCGGTCTAGCGGTTCGCTCACCGCCGGACGGTCGCCCGCGCAGCGGTCGGACATGCACTGCCGAGAAGCTGTCGGCAGTAGTGCCGCGTCACGGCGTACTGCGCGAGCTGGGTCGCGATCAGCGGGTCGGGCAGGCCGATCGTCACCAGCAGCGAGCACGCGTACAGCCGCTGCGCCAGCGCGGGCTCGCTCTGCGGCTGTCCGCCGTCGGTGCGCGAGTTCGCGGCGAAGCAGGTACCAGTCCCGACGCCGTCCCACGCGAGGTCCGCCGTCGTCGAGTCGGAGACGAGGTTCTCGGTAACCCGGTTGCCGCTCGCGGGCAGCGTGCTGGCGACGACCGCGATCCCAAAGTGATGCCCCGTCACCGTGTTGCGCGAGATCACGTTGTCGCGACCGCCGAGAACCAGGACGCCTGTCCCCACTGGTAGGTCTAGGTCAGCCGACAAGGGCGCGACGGGCACCGTCAGCGCGACGTTGTCCGTGATCGAGTTGCGCAACAGCGCCGCGGCACGTTGCTGCAGTGCGGGATCGCCACGTGTCGTCTTGAGGACGACGCCGACGGCGTTGGCCCGAATGATGGAGTCGCGAACAACAACGCTGGCGGCGTTCGAGATCACTATGCCAGCGAGGTTGCGCTCCGCGATCGCCCCCTTGATCACCGCGTCGCACGAACACTCGGCGACCGATACGCCGGCGACCGCGCTGCCGCCGGCGTAGACGCGGTCGAGCAGCACGTCCGTCACCCGTTCGAGCCGCACGCCGTAAGACCCGTTCGCGCGCAACTCCAGCTCACGGGCGCTAAAGCCACGCGTGTCGTGGGCGTGGATGCCGGCGACACCGAAACGGCGGAGTGCGATTCGTTCCAAGCGCACGTCGTCCGCGATCACGGTGATGCCAACGTCACGACCGATCGAGCCGTCGAGGACGACGTCGGCCGGGCGCGTGCCCGCGCCGCGGATCGTGATGCCGGGCGTGGTCACGACGAGCGACTCGCGGTAGACGCCTGGGCGGACAACAACGGTGGTGCCACGTGGTGCGGAGGTCAGCGCGCGGGCGAGCGTTGGATAGCGCCGGGACGGCACCAGCCGCGTCGGTGCGGGGGGCACCGTCGTGCGTGGCTGCCCGCGACCGACGACGACCACGCCACTCATCCCGAGCCCGCCGCGCCCGCCGTGAATGCGGCAGTGATAACGGATCGTCGCGTCGGTGCGCGGTGCCCGCCACGTCACGACATCTCCAGGCTCGAGGAGCCCGCCGACTGGCAGGTCAAACGATCCGTCGTCCGCAGTGACGCTGTGACCGCCGTCGATCGCCGTCCAGCGAACGGTCGCGCCGGCTGCCGCGACGACGCGCGCGCCGACGAACTCGATGTCGCGGACCTCCACGTTGACAGCCGACGGGGGCCGCGTGGCCGCGGCCGACCTTGGCGCCGCTAGCAGGACGACCGCGAGGAGGGCCAGGCGCGTTCGCATCGGGCTCCGCAGGAGGAGGGGCGTCAGGCTACCGCCGGTGCCGGGCTGTCAGGCGAGGACGACCGGCGCGGGAGGTGGCGCCGCTGGGAGTGTGACGTCGATCGGCAAGCGTCCCGCCTGCTGCTCCGCGCGCTCGAGCGCGGCGCTGACGAACGCCGCGAACAGCGGGTGCGCGCGAGTTGGGCGCGAGCGAAACTCGGGATGAGCCTGCGTGCCCACGAAGAATGGGTGCACCGCACGTGGCAGTTCGGCGTACTCGACGAGGCGACCATCGGGCGACGTGCCGGAGAACACGAGCCCAGCCTCAGCAAGCTGGCGTCGGTAGGCGTTGTTGACCTCGTAGCGGTGACGGTGGCGCTCGTCGACGTATGGCTCGCCGTAGGCGTCCGCGGCGATCGACCCCGGGGTGAGCTTCGCGGGGTACAGCCCCAGCCGCATCGTGCCGCCCATGTCGCGCTCGCCGGCAACGACATCGCGCTGGTCCGCCATCGTGGCGATGACTGGGTGCGCCGTCGCCGCGTCGAACTCCGTGGAGTTGGCGCCGTCGAGGCCGGCCATGTCGCGGGCAACCTCGATGACCATGCATTGCAGGCCCAGACACAGCCCCAGCGTCGGGATGAGGTGTTCGCGCGCGTGCCGGACAGCACCAAGCTTGCCCTCGATACCCCGTACGCCGAAGCCGCCCGGGACGAGCACACCATCGACGCCGTCGAGGGCGGCAGCCGCGCCCGCTGGCGTGGCGCAGTCGTCGCTGGGCACCCATCGGATCTCGACACGCGCGTCGTTGGCAAACCCGCCAGCCCGCAGCGCCTCGGTGACCGACAGGTAGGCGTCCGGCAGGTCGACGTACTTGCCGACGAGCGCCACGGTGACCGCGGACGCCGGGTTGTGCACGCGGCGTAGCAGTTCGTCCCAGTCCGTCCAGTCGACGTCGCGGAACGGCAGGCCCAACCGGCGTACGACGTAGGCGTCGAGGCCCTCGGCATGGAGCACCTTCGGTATGTCGTAGATGCTCACCGCGTCAACCGCGGATACGACGGCCTCGGCGTCGACGTCGCACATCAGGCTGATCTTGCGCTTGACGTTGGCGCTGATCGGCCGGTCGCTTCGGCACAACACGGCATCGGGCTGGATGCCGATAGAGCGCAGTGCGGCGACGGAGTGCTGAGTCGGCTTCGTCTTGAGCTCACCCGACGGTCCGATATAGGGCAGCAACGACACATGCAGGAAGAAGACGTTGTCGCGCCCGACCTCGTGGCGCACCTGGCGGATGGCCTCGAGATAGGGCAGCGACTCGATGTCGCCGACGGTGCCGCCAACCTCGGTGATGACGACATCGACATCACCGTCGGCGAGTCGGCGGATGCGGCTCTTGATCTCGTTGGTGATGTGCGGAATGACCTGCACTGTGTCGCCGAGATATTCGCCGCGTCGTTCCTTGGCGATCACGGCGCTGTAGACCTGGCCCGTCGTGACATTGGCAGCGCCGTGCAGCTCGGTGTCGAGGAATCGTTCGTAGTGGCCGATGTCGAGGTCAGTTTCGGCCCCGTCGTCGGTGACGAAGACCTCGCCGTGCTGGAACGGGTTCATCGTGCCGGGGTCGACGTTGAGGTATGGGTCGAGCTTCTGCATGGTCACGCGCAGACCCCGGGCGCGCAGCAGTCTGCCCAACGACGAGGCGGTGAGTCCCTTGCCTAGCGAGGAGGCGACGCCGCCGGTCACGAAGATGTGCTTGGCCGGGCGGTCGCTCACGGGAGGCCAGGCTAACACGCCACGATACGGCGCCGAGGACGACGCGCCCGACGGTTAGAAGTACTCCGGCCTTGTGTCCGGCCGCCCCCCGCGACAGTCGTTATGCGCCCACACGTTGTCGTCGTGTCGCCACTGGCCGGGCTGGAAGTCATCGGCACAGCCCACTCGAGAGCCCGCGGTGATGTTCCCGACGAAACGACTGCGCCGTGGCACCCAGTCGCGACGGGTCCACTCCGGGCGCAGGTAGGTGTCGTCCGCGCCGATGCTGAGAATGCCGTAGAACGCGCGCACGCGGTTGTCGATGACGCGGTTGCCAACGCTGTAGTGCTCGGCGTTGTCCTGGCAGAACACGATGGCCGCAGTCCCCGCGCCCCGCGGCGCCTGGATGAAGCTGCCGGGATCACAGAAGCGGTGCGAGCGCCGGCCGACGGTCGCGACCATGTGGTCTACGTCGTTGCGCGCCACCGTCCAGTCCGACGCACCATAGAACGCCAGCGCGGCGTAAGCGGTGTGCCCGGCCACGACGTTGTCGGAGAACACACCGCCGAACGTCGAGTCGACATCGAGCGCCGGGCCGTAGTTGTCGCGGATGTCGTTGTCGACAATCACCGGCGCCAGGCGAGCGATGCCGTTGCCGGGCGCGTTGACGTAGATCCCGGCTCCGGGAGGTGACACCGGGCACGTACCGCCGTTGTGGTCGATCACACTGCGCCGGACGGTCATGTGCGTGCCGGCGATGCCGACGCCCCAGCACCGTGCGCCGGTCACGCGCACGTGGTCGACGACGAGCCCGTTCGCGCCGACGCCTCCGACCGCATTGTTGTCGAGGTCGATCGTGAGCTCGGTGAGCTTTGAGCCGCTGCTTCCGTTGGCGGCGAATGCGGCCGTGCCGCTGAACGTCGGGAGGGCGCGCAAGGTCGTTACGCCGATGCCGGCGCCGCGCACCTCACGCCCGTCGGGCAGATTGAGCTGGCGGTCCAGCGGCACGATGCCGGGGGGCAGCTGGACGCAGCGGTTGCTGATGATCGCGTGCTGGAGATCGCCGTCACTGTTCGGCCACGACGCGCAGTCGTTCTCCTGGGGGCCGCTGGCTAGGACCGGGGCTGCCGCGAGCATCACCGCGATCGCGGCGGCGGCGACCGCCGCGCGTCGGGAGATTCGCACTGGGCTCGCCTGTCCGCTGGTACGGCCGGGGTGTCAGGCGGGGCCGCCTCTCCGGTGGTCGGATTCTGGGGGCGGTCGCCCGGCCGGTCAATCCGGCGCGCCCGCGCCCGTTTCTCGTGGGCGAGCCGGCGGAAAGGCCACGGCCACCGCGATCGCGGCCGGGACCGCGATCGTGAGGGCGAAGGCCGGGACGGCGACCCCCGAGTCGTTCGCGACGAAGCCGACTACGGCCGTCACGAGGATGGCGAGGAGTGCGGCCCGAAGCGCGGGTACCGCGGCGAGCGCGACGCGCAGCCGGCCGCGCGGTCGGGCGAGCACGACCGCGAGGAATACGACCGCGAGCGGAACGATGAGCGTGAGGACGCTGTGGAATAGCAGGTGTGCGTTCGCGGCGGCCTTGCGACGCAGGACGGGACCGGCTCCGCCGTCGCGCAGCTGCGCCACGAAGCGCCCAACGTGCGTTCGCGCGGCCGGCGGTCTCAGGTAGTCCATAACGGCGAACCCCGCGACCGCGACAACTGCCGCGGCCGCCAGGGCGGCGACGCGCCGCCAGGTGACCCGCACGCCACCGACGAGCATGGTGAGGACACCGAACCCAGGCACCAGCGCGACGACCCCGCCGAAGTCACTCCCCCACGCCGGCGCGCCGTCAATCGCTACGGCGATCGCGCCGACGGCGGCCACGATCACCATCCGCGTCCGGCGCGGTCGCTCGGCCGCAAGCGCCGCGGCACCGAGCAACCCGCTCGTCGCGAAGATCGCGAAGGCGACGTTGCCGACGCCGGCGAACCGCCCGGCGACGAGGGGCGAGTAGCCCGCCAGGCTCGACATCTGCAGGTGTCCGCCGCTGACAAGGTCGGCTCCCAGCAGCGCGAACGTGAACAGCGCAATGGCTCCGACGGCGCCGAGCGGGCGCCGACGCCACGGGCCGAGTGCGGCGACGGCGTAGAGGACGAGCGCGCCCACGACGACAACGCCAAGGAGCACGCCGAGCCGGTAACGCCACCACGGGACGAGCTGCGCGAGGTAGATCGCCGCCGGCACCGCAGTCCCCACGAGCGCGGCATGCCGCGTTACCTCGGCGATCCGGCGTGCCGTCGGTGTCGCGATCGACCCGCGCAGCGACAACAGCCCGAGGCCGTAGATGACGAGCTGCGCCACGACGACGATCGCGAAGAACGCGGGGACATACCGGCGGTGGGCATCCGCGGCACGGTCCGCGTCGACGAGCTGGCGAACCGCGCGAGCCCACGAGCGCGGCTGGTGGCCGGATGGGCGGATCACCTGACCGACCATCGCCGGGCTTGGCCGTGCGCCGACAAGAGCGAGCACCGTCGGGGCGACGTCGATCAGCTGCACGAAGGGAGCCCGGCGCGTCGACGCGGAGACGAGCCAGCGCCGACTCGGGAAGCGCGGGCCAACCGCGACGGCCACGTGGAGATGTGCTGGCCCGGGCACGCGGTCGCTGAGCCCGACGACGATCAAGGTCTCTTCGGGCGCACGCGCGCTGCTGGCGGCGCGGATCGCAGCGTCGATACGGCGGAGCGCCGTCGGCTCGCGCGTGGCTGTTCCGGCTCCGTCGAGCTCAACGAGATGGACGCACGGGGCACCGTCGGGACCGGTCCGCCTGCGCAGCTCCATGACGAGTGTTGGGCCGCCGCCGCGCGCCGCGGCTGGGCAGGGAAGCGCGTCCGCGAACGCACTCAGTACGGAGGCGAACGGCTCGTGGCGGTTGCGCGCAACGAGCGCTTCGGCGACGCCGCCGCGCGCGCCGCGTAGGTCGACGACGACACCGTTGGCCGTCGCCCGGTTGCCGGCGGCGAAGGTGAGCCAGCCATCGAACCGGTCTGTCACGGGGCCCACCGAGCGCACCGACAACGATCCGACTGCACCAGCCTGGGCGAGCTCCCACAACGCCGGCATGGCCGATGGAGTGACATCGCGCCACATGAGTCCGGGAACCCCGACGACGGTGACGCTGCCCGCAGCGCGACTCGCCTGCCCGGGCGCGGCGACCGGCCGCGCGCGTGCTGGCTCGGGTGCCGGGAACGCCGATACGCCGCCGACGATGGCGGTCGCGAGGATCCAGTGCGCGAGCTTCACGCGGCCCGCACGATCTCGGCGTAGACCTCAATCACCGCGCGGGCGCTGCGCGTCGCGTCCGGCCAGTCGTGGGCACGGGCCAGCGCGCGCCGGTGCAGCTCGCGGGCCCGACCCGGATCGTCGACGATGCCCAGCACGGCCGTTGCCAGTGCGTCCGGGTCGCCTGGCGGCACGAGGACGGCGGCGTCACCGACCAGCTCGGGTACTCCGCCGACTGCCGTGGCGACGAGGGGCGCGCCCGCGAGTAGCGCCTCGTGCGCAGCCAGCGGGCTGCCCTCCCACTGCGACGACATGACCACGATGTCGGCCGCGCGCAAGAGCTCAGACACGTCGGTGCGGTGTCCGACGAAGCGCACGTCCGCGCCGACTCGTCGCGCCTGCCGTTGGAGCGCCTCGCGGTCCGGGCCGTCGCCGGCGACGACGATGACCGGTGCGGCGGCGGCAGTCCGCCACCGGCCGGCCGCGTCGACCAGCACGTCGAATCCCTTCTGCGGCTGCAGGCGACCAACGGCTACGACGAGCGCGCGCGTGCCCGCGCCCACCTCCGCGCGCACGTCATCTCGGCTGCGGTACGGCGGCGGCAGCGGTGCGGCGCCGACCGGGGCAAGGCGCGCAGTTACGCCGCCCCGGGCGACCAGCGCGACGAGGTCGCGGGAGACGCACAGGTTCGCGTCGGCGCGCCGGGCCGCGTAGCGCATCAGCACCCGGAAGACCGCCGCGCGGCCGCGCGCGGGTGGCGGTGCGTTGTGCCAGGTGATGACCAACCGAGTGCGCCGGGCGAGCCCGGCAGCCGCCACGGCCGCGCGCAGCCCGTGGGCATGGACAATGTCGGCACGACCGGCGCGCGCGAGTGCCCGGCGCGCCCGGATCGTCGCTACCGGCCGCACCCCGGCCGCGAGCGGGAGCGCCGCGAAGTCCGCACCCGCGGCCGAGAACCCGAAGCGTGCGTCCGTCGCTGGCGGGCCATAGACCGTCACGTCGCTGCCTGACCTCTGTAACTCGTCAAGAAGCGAACGCACGTGTGCCCCGGTCCCGCCGGTGCTCGTTGCGAGCACGAGCGCGACGGAGGAAGGAAGGCCGGAAGCGATCTCAGCCACGGCGTCCAACCACGTGCCGGGCGTGGGCGCGAAGTCCCGCTACGTCGAGAACGCCGGCCGCGAGCGCCACGCCGATTCCGACGGCCACCGACGCGACCGCGCCAGCGACCACGCCGAGCACGTCGGCACCGCGGCCATCCGAGACCACAGCGCTCGAGGCCTCGTAACCCGCACCGACGCCCGCGAGCAGCGCGACAGGCAACGCCGCGACCGCACGCGCGGACGCTATTGGCCAGAGCCCGGGAGTGCGGCGGGTCGTCGCCAACAGCAGCAGCACGCCGGCCGTTGTCATGCCCATGGTGTTTCCGACGCCGAGAGCCGCGACTCGCCACCCGGACGGCATGACGAACACGGCCACGACATCCGCGACCGCGACGACGCCGAACCCAACAACCGTGGAGACGGCGGCGGCGCGGGCGCCATGGCGCGCGTAGAGCGCGCGCGTGAGCAGCGCGACAAGGCCGTAACCCGGGAGACCCGGCGCGAACGTGACGATCGCGCGCCGCAGCTCATCCGCGGCCGCGACACCGGGCAGGTGCTGTACGCCGAGCAGCAGGCGTGACGCCGGGGCGGCCGTTGCGATGAGGATCGCGGCCGCGCAGCTCGTCGTGACCAGCACACCGACTGCTGCCGGTCGAGCCGTCGCGCGGTACGTGTCTGCGTCACCGGTCGCCGTCGCCGCCGCAAGGCGCGGGAACGCCGACGTCGCGATCGGCACCGCGAGCACGGCCCACGGCAGCAGAAACACCGTGTACGCGACTTGATAGACGATCACGCCGCCGGGCAGGGGGTTCGCCAGCCGCAGGACGACGACCAAGGCGAGCTGTTGCGCGACCAAGGCGCTGGCCCCCGCGGCCGCCAGCAGCCTGATCCCGCTCGCGGTGCCCGGCGGCATGTGCAGCGTGGGCCGCAGGCGTAGTCGTAGGCGGAACGTCGGGACGAGAAGCGAGAGCGTCAGTGCGGCAACGCCGGCAGTTGTCCCGACCGAGAGCGTCAACTCTGCGGCGCGGCTCACCTCGAGACCATGACCGGTGTCCTGCCCCGCGAAAGCCAGATAGGCGGAGATGACGACGAGGCTGGAGAGCAGCGGCGCGATCGCCGGCGCGGCGAAGCGCCGGTGGGCGTGCAGCACACCGGTCAGCACGATGCCGACGCCGTAGAGCACGACTTGCGGCATGAAGACGAGGAGCATCCGCGATCCGAGGGCAACCTCGCGCGCGCGCACGGCCGCGTCTGACACGTCCCCGACCAGCGCGTGCATGACGGCAGTGCGTGCGACCGCGCCGACCGCCGCGACCGGAACGAGGACCACGACGCACCACGACAGCAAGGCCGACGCCGTCGCGCTGGCCTGACGCCGGTCGCCGCGGGCGAGCGGACCGGCGAGCATCGGCACGACAGCGCTGGCCAGCGCTCCCCCGGCGACGATCTCGAAGATGACGTTCGGCACGGTGTTGGCGGTCGCGTAGGTGTTTCCGAGAAACGACGGACCAACGGTGTGGGCGAGCACGACGGTGCGGGCGAGCCCAGCGACGCGCGCCGCCACGGTGATCACAGCGATCGTTGCCGCGCCGCGGGCGAGCGTCGCCCCGGGGACGGTCTCCTCGAGCGCGGCGGCCGCGTCGATGCTCACGGCGTCCGCGTCGAGTGCAGGCGGCCGACGTCGTCGAGCCAACGCAGCGGCGGCGTCGCGGCGATCACCGTTGTGAAGCTCACGCGTTCGCTTGCCACGGTCAGTCCCACGACCAAGACAGCGATGGCCGTCGAGCCGCGCGCTGACGTCGCGGCGACCGCAACCACTCCGATCGCGCCACCCAGAGCGTTGGCGCCGGTGTCCCCCAGCATCACGCGCTCGCGCAGGTCGGCCGGTAACGCACCAGCGGCAGCGCCAGCGACTACCAGCGCCGTCGCGGCCGTCGTCCGCCCGGAGGCAATGGCGAACGCAACAGCGGCCAGGACAATGGCCTTCAGCGCGCGGCCCGGCCGCACGTCCAGCAGGTTGGCCAGGTTGGCGCAGGATGCGATGACGACTGCGTCGAGGAGAACCGTCGCGACCCCGGTGGCGCCGCCACTCATGATGCGGGCCGCGCACAGCGCCACCACCGAGATCCCGACCAGCTTGACGACACCGGTACTGATACGACGCTCGGCGAGCAACCGGAGATGGCCGCGCAGGCCGCGGGCGCGAACGCCGCCGTGCACGTCGTCGTAGGCACCGAAGAGTGCGCCGCCGGCCACGGCGATCGCCGCGGCGAGCAGGACGCGCCTGCCCGGCTCGTCGTACGCCGAGAGTGGGCAGAGCACCGCAAACGTCCACGCCGCGGCCGCCACGCCGCCGAGCAATGACACCCCCTCGCCGCGATAGTTGCGACGTTGCCAGAGCGCGAGGGAGTCGCCGCGTTGTCCGCCGAGGAGCCAACAGGTGGCCGCAGTCAGCACAAGCGCAACGACTGCGGCGAGCACCGCGGCGCGGGTCATGCCGCCGGAGAAGGCTCCAGCGATGGCAATGCGCCATCGACACCCGCGCCCTCGCCGTAGTCGCCGCGGCGTCCCGCTACCTCGTCGACGAGGGCGAGCACCGTCGCGACCTGGCCTTGCGGCGACTCCGCGCCGTCGACGGTCGACGCCGCGCCGCCCACGACCGAGTCGCGGCGAAGGAGCAGGAGCATCGGGTTCGTCGTCGCGCCGGTACGGCTGGCCGCGACGACGACTGCGGGTGCCCGTTGCGCGAGCTGCCGGACGAGGGCGACGAGCGGGCCCGCAAGGTCATCCGCGGTGGCGGAGCCAGGCGACTTGGGTACAGGCGGCAGCAACACAACAACGAGTGGCGCCGGTCGCGGCGCGGCGCCGTCGACGCCGACGAGGTTCGCTTCCTGGAACGCGTCGATAACGCTCGTGGTCGTCGCCGGCGGCGGGCGCTCCGGGCGGGCACCAGCCGCAGGACGGCGCAACGGAGTCGACAAGACGAACGCGAGCGCGGTCGTCGCCCGCTCGGCGGCACTGCCGCGCGGCAGCTGCAAGCCCGGCGGCACCACGCGCGCGACGACGTCGTCGATCTCGCTTGCCGACTTCTCGTCGTAGAACTCGTCCGTCATGCGCACCCGAGCGACGATGCGGCCGCCCGCGCGCTCGATCATCGTGGCCAGCGCATCGCGGGCGTCACGGGCGGCGCCGGGTGCGGCGATCAGCCCGACGTCCCGACCGCGCAACCGCCCCGCGACCAGCGCGGGCCCCACCGCGCGCGCGAACGCATTGGCCGAGTCGGCGTCGTCCTGCAGGCTCAGCACCTGCTCGCGCAGCGCGTCTTTGTCCGTCTTCAGCCCGCTGACCCGGCGGTTGAGGTCGTCGACGACGGCGCCGTTCAGTGCCGTCGTGCCGACGACGATCCCGAGCCCCAGGGCGAGAAAGATCGCGATGATGGACACCAGGTGGTAGCGGAAGTCGATCACCGTTAGCGCACGATCTCGCGGATCCAGAAGGTGAAGCTGTCCCACTTGTCGTCGAGCAGGCTGACGTATGTGCGCCCGACCCCGGAGATCGCAACCGCGATGGCGAACGTCACGAGCGTCGCGAGGACGAGGAGCAGCAGTGCCGAGGCACGGATGCGACTGCGGTAGAGCCGACTCACGCCTTTGGCGTCGACGAGCTTGCTACCCACGCGCAACCGGGTCAGGAACGTCGACGACATGCCCGCTCTGCCCTTGTCTAGGAACTCGCCCAAGGTCGCGTGACTGCCGACCGCGACGATGAGCGAGGCATGCAGCTCGTCCGCGAGGAGCAGTGCGACGTCCTCGCTCGTGCCCGTGGCCGAGAAAGTGACGGCTTCGAGGCCGAGGTCTTCGACCCTCGCGAGTCCCGGCGCGCGCCCGTCCGGGTAGGCGTGCACGACGATCTCGGGACGGTGGCGGCGACTACCGAGCAGCGTCTCCGTCGTCACCGAGTCCATGTCGCCGACGATGACGTCCGGCAGGTAACCCACCTCGCGGAGCGCATCGGCGCCGCCATCGACGCCGATGAGTACTGGCCGGTACTCGCGAATGTATGGACGCAGCGTCGCGAGGTCCTCGCGGTAGTCATATCCGCGGACAACGACGAGTGCATGTCGACCGTCCAGGCGGGTGCGCAGCCGCGGCACGCCCACGCCATCGAACAACAGGGCTTGCTCGCGGCGGATGTACTCCATCGTGTTGGACGCGAAGGCCGCGAGCTGGGTCGCGAGGCCCGCGCGCGCCTCTGCCATCTGCGCGGCGACCGTCTCCGCGGTCTGCAAGGTGCCGTGCGCGACCACCTCGTCGTTGCGCCAGAGCTTCGCGCCGTCGAGCCGGACGATGTCACCTTCGCGTACGTCCGCAAACACGTCGGCGCCGACGTCATCGACTAGCGGAACACCGGCCCGGACGAGAATCTCGGGGCCTAGGTTCGGGTAGCGGCCCGAAATGCTCGCCGCAGCGTTCACGACGCCGCGGGCGCCCGCCGTAATGAGCGCCTCGGCGCTGACCCGGTCGAGGTCGGTGTGGTCGATTACGGCGATCTCGCCCGGGCGCAACCGTCGGGTGAGGTCTTTGGTGCGCCTATCCAGCCGTACCGTTCCGACGAGTCCGGCCACGGCCGGAGCGCGATGGCGGCGGAGCGCGAGCTTCATCGATGATCGCCTGCGGCCGCCGACACGCGGCTCATGCTGCCACGCTTACTGCTTCTCCCCTGCCGCCGCCGCGAGCAGCTCCTCGGCGTGGCCACGGGCGAGCGCGCTCCCGTCGATGCCCGCGAGCATCCGTGACAGCTCACGCAGCCGCGCTTCGCCCTCGACTGCGTTAACTCCGGCGGCGCTGACCGATCCGCCAGCAGATTTCTCGACGACGACATGGCGGTCAGCGAACGCGGCGACCTGCGGTAGGTGCGAGACCGCGATGACCTGGTGCGAGCGGGCTAGTCGCGCCAGCCGGCGCCCCAGCTCAACCGCGGCACGCCCGCCAACACCGGCGTCTACTTCGTCGAAGACCATGGTCGGCACGGGGTCGGCGTCCGCGAGAACGACCTCAAGAGCGAGCATGGTCCGCGACAGCTCACCGCCTGATGCCCCGCGGTGCAACGGACGCGGCACGACGCTCTTGTGCGCCGCCAAGAGCATCTCGACGTGATCTACGCCGGTCGCGTCAACCGCGAGTAGACGATCCCCGACGAGCAGCCCTCCGTCCCCCGCGTCGTGCTGGCGCACCTCAACGGTGAACACGGCGTCCGGCATAGCCAGCTCGGCGAGCTCGGCGCTCACCGCCGCGCTCAGCGCCGCCGCTGTTGCAGAGCGCAGCCGCGACAACTCGGCGGCGAGTGTGGCCAGGCGGGCCTCCGACGCGTCGTACTCGCCGGTCAGCTGCGTGAGCCGCGTCGCATCGTCGCCGAGTTCAGTGACGCGTTCCGCGGCCCGAGTCGCCCAGGCGAGGATCGCCGCGAGATCCAGCCCGTGTCGCCGCATCGCGGCGGCAAGTGCGGCCCGCCGCTCCTGCGCGGCCGCGAGTCGCGCCGGGTCGGCTTCCAGCGCGGCGAGATACGACGAGAGCTCATGCGCGACCTCCCCCACCTGGTAGCTCGCCTCGGTCAACCTGGCGGAGAGGTCGCCCAGCGTCGCGTCGTGGAGACCGACTGCTGCCAGTGCGCCGCGCGCGTCCGCCAGTAGCCCCTGCGCGTTCCAGCGCATCTCGCCGTCGTCATCCCCCAGGAGCGCCGCTCGTGCTGCGGCCGCCGCTGTTCGTAGCGCGTCGACGTGCGCCAGCCGTTCGATTTCTTCATCGAGCCCGCGGTCCTCGCCGGCTTCCGGCCCGAGCGTCTCGATTTCCCGCAGCGCCGCGGTGAGATCTTCGCGTTCGCGCTCGCGGCTGGCGCGGTGATCGCGAAGCTCGGCGAGCTCTGTGCCCAGCGCATGCCACTCGGCGTGCGCCGCGCGGTACTTGCCGACGAGTTGCTGTCCCGACTCGCCGGCATAGCGGTCGAGCAGCTCCCGCTGCGCGCCGGGCCGGAGCAGCCGGAGCTGGTCGCTCTGCCCGTGCAGCGCCAACAGGTCGTCGGCCATCTCGCCGAGGGTCGCCACCGGCACGGATCGACCGCCGAGCTGGCACCGCGAGCGGCCGTCCGCCGACATCGTCCGGGCGAGAAGCAGCGAGTCGCCCTCGAGATCTGCGCCCAGCTCGGCAGCGCGCTGCGCCGACGCAGATGTCGCCGACAGCTCGACGGTTCCCTCAACCACAGCGCGGCCACCCTGGCGCACCAGGCCGGAGTCCAGCCGTCCGCCGAAGAGCAGGGACAGCCCATGGACGACCATCGTCTTGCCCGCGCCGGTCTCGCCCGTGACGACGGTCAGCCCCGCGTCGAACTCGACCGCCGCCTCGGCGATAGCGCCCAGCCCGGTGATGCGCAGCTCGCGGAGCATGGCGCGATGCTACGAACGCTGCGGCCGGCGGTCCGACAGCGCGCCCCGGCTATCGCCGCGTCGCGCCGCGCCACCCGGCAACCGGGAGGTCGAACTTCGCGACCAACCGGTCGATGAAGGACATGGGCTGAAGGCGAACGAGCCGGACGGGCAGCGCGCCGCGCCGTACCTCGACTCGCGCGCCGGGCGGCAGGTCGACGCTCCGCCGTCCGTCGCAGGTCAGCACCGCGGGACCCCCACTAGCGAGCACCTCGACCGCCACGACGCTCTCCGCCGCGACCGCTATCGGTCGCGCGAAGAGCGCGTGCGCGCTGATCGGTACGACGAGCAGCAGCTCGAGGTCGGGCGCGACAACCGGTCCACCCGCGGAGAACGCGTAGGCCGTGGACCCGGTCGGCGTCGCGATGACGATGCCGTCGCACCCCCAGCGCGACAACGGGCGGCCGTCCACCTCGGCAACCAACTCGACCATCCGCTCGCGAGCGGCCTTCTCGACGGCCACCTCGTTCAGTGCCCACCCGGTATCGAGCACGGCGCCGTTGTGGTAGACGACGACCTCCGACGTCATGCGCTGCTCGACTGCGACCGCGCCCCGCAGCAGATGGTCGACGGCGACGTCGAGGCCGTCGATCTCACTCTCCGCCAAGAACCCGACGTGACCGAGGTTTACGCCGAGAAGCGCGGCGCCGGCCGGCCGTGCGATCTCCGCCGCGCGCAGCAGCGTGCCGTCGCCGCCCAGGACGAGCACGGCGACAACACCCGCCGCGGCGGACTCGTCCGCCGGTACGACGACCGCATCGTCGATCGAGAGCGCCGCGGCCTCCGACGCGAGGACGCGCACCGTCGCATCGGCGGCGCGCAACCGCCGGGCGGCCTCGGCTGCCGCGTCCCGCGCCGCACTCCGGCCGGTGTGGGCGATCAACAGGAACGACTGAGTCATGCGCGTCCCGCGACGAGCTGCTCCAGCGCGGCGACGTCGATATCGGAAGCGCCACGGCGAAGCCAGAGGAAGTACTCGATGTTTCCCGCCGGGCCACGCAGGGGGCTGGTGGTCACCGCATGCGTCCCCCACCCCCGTGCCAGCGCCTCCTCCGACACGGCGATGACAGTCGCTCCGCGCGCCGCGGCGTCGCGGACGACGCCGCCGTGCCCGACGTGCACTCGGCCAGCCTCGAACTGCGGCTTGACGAGGACGAGCACGTCGCCGTCATCCGCGGTGCACTCGAAGAGCGCGGGCAGCACCTTCGCCAGCGAGATGAACGACAAGTCCGCGGTCGTCGTGTCGACCGGCCCGCCGATCACCTCGGGCGTTAGGTGGCGGACGTTGGTCCGGTCGATGACGTGAACCCGAGCGTCCGTGCGCAGCGACCAGGCCAGCTGGCCGTATCCCACGTCGACCGCCACGACCTCGCGTGCGCCGCGACGAAGCAGCACGTCGGTGAACCCGCCGGTCGAGGCGCCGGCGTCCAGGCAACGGCGGTCCGCAACTGGGAACGGCGTGCCCGCGGCGGCGAACGCGTCGAGCGCGCCGGCCAGCTTGCGGCCGCCACGTGACACGAAGTCAGGCCCGGTCGGCGCGGTGACGACAAGCGCGACAGCGGGGTCGACCGCGGTGGCCGGTTTGGTCGCGAGTGCACCGCCGACGCGAACCCGCCCCTCGGCGATCACCTCGACCGCCTGCTCGCGACTACGCGCGAGGCCACGCCGGACCAGCTCGGCGTCTAGCCGAGCGCGTCGCACCACGGCTCAGCTCTCGTCCAGCACAGCAAGCGCGCGCTGCAGCAACGCGTGGACCTCGTCGAAGATCGCGACCTGCTCCGTGGTCGACTTCCCGGATACGTCGGCGAGTCGCGCATCGGCGTCGCGCACCAGCGCGGCCGCCGCGGCACCCGTCGTAGTGCTGGCGGTTCCAGCGGGCGAGTCAGCGGTCACCGGCTGCTGGCGCCCTTGGCAGCACGCTTGCGCGGCTCGCTAGGTGCCTTCTTCGCGCTCTTGGTGGGCCGTCGCGTCGTGGACGTCGCCGCACCGGCGACGGTCCGCGGCGCCTCACGCGTCGGCGACTGCTGGCGCACCGCGGCTTCGAGAGTCGCGACGCGTTGCCGTAGCCGCGTGACGTCGTCGGCGGTCGCAAGTCCAACGGTGCCGAGCAGGCGCTCGAGTTCCGCGCGGACGATGGCCGTGAGCGCAGTGCGGTTGCTGCGACCCGCCTCCAGCACCTCGTCCGCGAGAGCGGCGACCTGCTCCGCCGTGGCGCCTCCGCGCGCCACCACAGCCCGGACGACACCACGCGCCTGTTCGCGCGTCGCGTCGGTCAACCCGCTGGCGAGGGCGAGGTAGGTGCGCGCGGACTCTGTCACCATGGGTGTGTCCCTCCCGCCGGCACGTCGACCGCCGCCTCGACCCTGTTCGCTGCATCTCACCGTATCCCGCGTGATCAACTCCGGTGCGCGCCGCGGCTGGTAGCGTCCCGCGCGCTCAGTGCCATGGCGCACGTTCGAGAGGACCCGGGTTGGCGACGATCGACGAGTGCGAGAAGGCGTTGCATGCACTCGCGCGTGAGCTCGCCGGGGTCGACGAGGGCACCCGCCGTAAGCATGTCCTCGAGCGCACCGTCTCATGCGAGTTGCCAGATCTCGACGTGACGTTCTTCGGCCGGCTCGGCGATGACGGTCTGACCGACATCACGCGCGACCTACGAGAGCCGGCGCAGATCAAGCTGTCGATGAACAGCGACGACCTCGTCGCGCTTACCTCCGGGGACCTCGCTCTGCCCGGTGCCTGGGCGTCCGGTCGCGTGCGGATCGATGCGAGCGTGCTCGACTTGTTGAAGCTGCGCAGCCTGCTCTAACGGTCGCCGGCGACGCCGAGTGCGGCTACCGTCCGTTGCACCTCGCCCGAGGGGATCGCGTCGGCGGCCCCGGACCACACGAGCGCGCAGCACGCGCGCAATGCATCAAGCGCGCCCCCGGTGCCGCCTGACGGCGGAAGGGACACCAGCAGCGCGCGCCCGTCGACCGCGACGGAGGCGTCGCCGCACTGCGCCGTCGTCCCGGCGACGCGGGTGACGGGTTGTGACTCGAGCAGCGCGTCGAGCCCAGTGCCGAGATAGGTCGGTCGGTGGGCCGGTGGCAAGGCGGGCAGGTCTGTTGGCGCAGACACCCCCGTCAGGACGAGGAGGCTGTCGAACCCTGCCTCATGTGCTGCCGCAACATCGGTGTCGGCACGATCGCCAACGACGAGCGGGCGGGTCGCACCGGCGCGGCGCCGCGCCTCGACGACGAGCGTCGGCTCCGGCTTGCCAGCGACAAGCGGTGCGCGATCGGTCGCGGTAGCCACGAACGCGACCAAGGCACCGTTACCGGGCAGCAGCCCGCGATCGCTCGGCAACGTCGCGTCCGCGTTGGATGCCACCCAGACGGCACCGGCGCGCACCGCCAGCGCGGCTTCGGTCAGCTCGGCGTAGGTCACGTCCGCCGTGTAGCCCTGCGCCACCGCGGCGGGCTTGTCGCGCGCCAAGGACACTGACCGATATCCCCGCGCGGCGAGCGCCGTCCGCAGGCCGGCAGCTCCGACGACCAGTACGTCGGCTGGCGGCGGCACGTGGTCGGCGAGCAGGGCGGCTGCGGCGTCCGCAGCCGTGACGATGTCGGTAGCGGTCGTCGGCACGCCCAGTTCCGCGAGGTGGTCGGCGATGACGTCCGGCGTGCGCGACGAGTTGTTGGTGACGAAGACGACGCGCATGTCCGTCTGGCGCACGCGCAGCAGTGCCTCGCGAGCGCCGAGGACCGCGTCGCTCCCGCGGTAGACGACGCCGTCGAGGTCGATCAGCGCAGCGTCGTACGCCTGCGCCAGCGGCGTTGCGGAGCCCGAGAGGGCGGAGGTCACCGCGCGTGAAGCGTCGCGCGTGCGCCGCGGAGTGCGGTCGTGTAGTGCGTGATGTCCGGGCGCATCGCGGCCGCGAGCGCGAGGTGCTGGACGGCTTTCTCCAGATCACCGGTGCGCGCCGCCGCCAGGCCCAGCCCGAACTGCGCGTAGTCGTCAGCCGGGTTGATCTCGATGATCCACTCGAAGCTCGCGCGGGCTTCGACGTACTGCCCCGCGTCGAACTGAGCCCGCGCCAGCGCCTCGCGCACGCTGCGTGACTGCGGCTCCGCCTTCGACGCATGCGCGAGCAGCTCGACCGCGGCGTGGACGTTGCCCTGCTCGAGTAGCTCGACGCCGCGCACGTACCAGTCGTAGACCTCGCCGGACGGCAGGACGTCGGGCGGCGGGGGTGGCAGGTCGGCGTACGGACGGGCCGGCTCTTCGTCGTCGAAGTGGTCGTCGTACGTCGTCACCCGCTCGCCTCCCTCCGGTCGCCCTGCCCCTTTCTACCCGCCCGATGCCCGGGCCGTTGCCTGGCTACCCTCTCGCCAGTGACCGACACGCGCTCAACGACGGTTCCGACGCCCGACCAGCTCGTGCTCGCGCCGTTCCGCGGGGTCCGTTACTCAGCCGCCGCCGGGACTCCCGAGGCGCTGACGAGTCCGCCGTACGACGTCCTGACGGATGACGACGTGACGGCGTTCGAGGCCCGCAGCCCGAACAACGTCGTGCGGCTGATTCTGCCGCGCGGCCCCCTCGACGGGCCCGACAGCCGGTACGCCCGCGCCGCGCGCTTACTGCGTGACTGGCGATCGGCCGGCGTTCTCGCGCTCGACGAGCAGCCCGCGCTCTACGTCTACGAGATCGTCGACGACGGCCACGTCCAGCGCGGGCTCATCGGCGCGCTTGCCCTCGTCGGACCGGATGCCGGGATCGTGCTGCCGCATGAGAACACGATGTCGGGCACGGTCGACGATCGGTTGCGGCTGACCCAGGCAACAGCGGCAAACCTCGAGCCGATTTTCCTCGTCTACGCCGGGGGCGGCGCGGCCAGCGCGGCGGTCAGCGACGTGACTGGCCAGCCGCCGCTCTGCGGTTTCACCGCCGAGGACGGCTCGGCGCACCGGCTCTGGTCGATCAGCGATCCGGATGTGTTGACGGCAATTGCCGGTGACCTGGCGACCCGGCAGGCGATGATCGCCGACGGTCACCACCGCTATGCGACCTATTTGCGCCACCAGGCCGATCGGCACGCGCAGGGCGCCGAGACCGGCCCGTGGGACTACGGGCTCACGCTGCTGGTCGACGCGACCGCGTTCGGCCCGCGCGTCGGGGCGATCCATCGCGTCATCACGAGCCTCCCCGCGTACGAGGCGGCCCGGCTCTCCGAGCCGGCGTTTCGCGTGTCGCGGCTGGACGGCCCGCTCGACGCCGCACTGTCGGCGCTGGCGGATGCGGGGAAGCCGGGTCCGGCGTTCGTCGTGTCCGACGGTCGCAATGCGCGCTGGCTCCTCGCCGACGCGGACGCGGAGGTGCTGACGAGCCACCTCGGCGCAGCGACGTCCGAGGCGGCCAGCGGGCTCGACGTAACGATCGCCCATCGCGTGCTCGTCACCGCGCTGTGGCGGCTGGCCGATGACGAGGAGACCGTCGGTTACCGGCACGACGCGGCGAGCGCCGAGGCGGCCGCCGCGGAGTCGGGCGGGCTCGCGCTGCTGCTCAACCCCACCCCAGTCGAGGCCGTGATGGCGGTCGCCGCCGCGGGGGAACGGATGCCGCGCAAGTCGACGCTCTTCACGCCGAAGCCGCGAACCGGCCTCGTGCTGCGCGACTACGCCGACAGCTGACGCGCAGCCGCCTTAACGAGGCGCCGACCTGCGGCGACCTCGACCTCCGTCCGGCTCTCGGCGCCGTGGTCGGTGCGCCAGAAGCGCCGCCGCAGCGCGCCGCTGACCTCGACAACGTCCCCGGCCTGCCAGCCGCCGACCATGCGGCGGACGTCGCCGCGCCAGGCGAGGCAGTCGATCGTGTCGTAGGTCTTCCGGTCGCCGCCGCCGCCGCCTCTCCCGTCCGGCCGGACGATGACAAGCCGGAACGTGACCAGCGGATCACCGCTCGGCAGCACCCGCTCGACAGCCGGTGCGGACACCCGGCCGACCAGCTCGACGCTGTTGCGGTGTTCAGGGGCGGCGGCGGCGTCGCGCGCGCGGGCTGCGGTCATGACAAACGACTCCTGATTACGCCGGGGTGCGCCGCGGACGTCGACGCGGTCCTACGATGCGGCCCGCTGCGGCCCCGTGGTCGCCGGCGCGCGAATCGGTGCACAACGGAGGACTGATGACGAGCGGAGCGGCGTCGTCCACAGTCGACCTCGGCTCCGGCGTCCACGCGATCGACACGCTGATGTCGGGCTACTCCGGCATCACGGCCGGCTATCTCGTGCTCGGCGACCGTCCGGCGCTCGTTGAGACGGGTACGGCGCGCTCCGCGCCCATCGTTCGCAACGCGCTCACCGCGCATGGGCTCGGCCCGGGCGACCTGGCGACCATCGTGGTCACCCACATCCACCTAGACCACGCCGGCGGTGTCGGCGACCTCGCGCGCGACTACCCACGGGCGGAGGTCGTCGTACACGAGGCCGGCGCGCGGCACATCGTCGACCCGTCGCGGCTGATGGCGAGCGCGGAGCGGGTCTACGGGCCGGAGATGCACGACCTGTTCGGGCCGCTGTTGCCGACGTCCGCCCCGCGCGTCCGCGCGGTCGCGGACCGCGGCACCATCGACGTCGGTGGCGGGCGGACGCTCTCGACGTACCACTCGCCGGGTCATGCGCGCCACCACATCGCGCTCTTCGACGACCAGTCAGGCGACCTCTATGTCGGCGACGCCGCGGGCATCTACATCCCCGAGGCCGATGTCGTGCGGCCGGCCAGCCCGCCGCCGGACTTCGACCTCGAGATTGCACTGCGTTCGCTGCAGATGTTCCGCGACTTCGCGCCGCGCCGGCTGCTGTTCAGCCACTACGGCCCCGTGGACCACGTTGCGGAGGTGCTCGAGCGGTCGGAGGAGGAGCTGCGGCTCTGGGTGTCGCTGGTGCGCGAGGCGCGGCAGCAGGAGCTCGACCTCGACCATGCGGTCGCACTGGTGCGTGACAAGACCGCGGACCGCTACGCCGCGATTCGCGCCGACCCCGAGCTCGACGAGAAGTTCGAGCGGCTCAACTCGTTCGCGGCCAACATCGTCGGCATCAACCGCTGGCTGGACTCGGTCGAGGAGACCACGCACGAGTTCGGCGATGCGGCTGCTAGCCCGTCGTCGCGCCCACGGTCTACGCCGGAGCCGCCGGCGCGGTAGCGGCCGCCGTCGGGCTATCCGCCGAGGGCGGCCAGCCGTTCTGCGGCGTCGGTCGTCTCGTCCTCGTCCACGCCGAGCACCGCGGCGAACCACTCACGTGCCTCGTCGCGGCGGCCCGCGGCGAGTAGGGCATCGGCGTACGCGTACCAGAGGCGTGGGGTCCACGCGGTGACGTCGTCGCCGTCCACGCCGTGCCGCTCGAGAACGGCGACCGCCGCGTCGGGCTGACCGAGGTCGCGGCGGGCGCCGGAGACGACGATCGCGAGCTCGGCACGGGCTCCGGGGTCGAGGCGCGCGACTCCAGGATCGTCGGCGACCGCAAGCGCCCTCTCAGGCCGGCCAAGCCCGCGCTCGCAGTCGGCGATCAGCGCTAGGTGGTCCGGCGCGCCGGTGATGCGGCGGGCGGCGCGGAGCTCGGCGAGCGCGATGGCGTAGTCCCCCGCGTGGTACGCCGTGATGCCGAGGGCCTCCCGCACCACGCCGAGCCGCGCGGCTCGGGCCTTCGCGCGCTTGGCGTGTTCGTAAGCGGTGGCGGGGTCGTCGTCGACCAGC
>JBHELW010000004.1:0-9890 GCA_046262915.1 Mycobacteriales bacterium
ACCCGCGCCGGTGACATCTACTCGCGGAACTTCCTCGTCCTCGAGCTGCTGGTCGTCGCGAGCATCTGGTACCTCGTGCTGACGAGCATCGCCAGCGTCGCGCAGTACTACGTCGAGCGACGCTTCGCCCGGGGCGCCGCGCGCGCGCTCCCGGACACCCCCTTGCAGCGCATCCGCCGGAACCTGCTTGGTCGCGGGGGACGTGCGGCGGCAGACGCGCGATGAGCGCGCCGATGGTGCTGGCCGAGGGTGTGCACAAGAGCTTCGGGCGCCTCCCAGTTCTCAACGGCGTCAGCCTCAGCGTCGGCGCGCGCGAGGTCGTCTGCGTCATCGGCGCGTCGGGGTCCGGCAAGACCACGTTCCTCCGCTGCATCAACCACCTCGAGAAGATCGACTCCGGCCGGCTCTCCGTCGACGGCGAGCTGGTGGGCTACCGCCAGCACGGTGACCGGCTCTACGAGCTGCGCGAGAACGAGGTCGCCCGCAAGCGGGCGGAGATCGGGATGGTCTTCCAGCGGTTCAACCTCTTCCCGCACATGACGGCCGTGGGCAACATCGTCGAGGCCCCGATGCGCGTGCGCGGCCAGTCGCGGTCCACCGCACTGGCACGCGCGCACGAGCTGCTCGACCGCGTCGGCCTGGCGGACAAGCGTGACGCCTATCCGGCGCAGCTCTCCGGCGGCCAGCAGCAACGGGTGGCCATCGCCCGCGCGCTCGCGATGGACCCGAAGCTGATGCTCTTCGACGAGCCGACGTCGGCGCTTGACCCCGAGCTCGTCGGCGAGGTGCTCGACGTCATGCGGCAGCTCGCGAACGACGGGATGACGATGATCGTCGTAACCCACGAGATGGGGTTCGCGCGCGAGGTCGGTGACCGGCTCGTCTTCATGGACGCCGGCGTGGTCGTCGAGGAGGGGCCGCCCAAGCAGGTCTTCCGCCGCCCGCAACACGAGCGCACGAAGGCGTTTCTGTCGAAGATCCTCTAGTCGCGCGCTATCTCGCGCACCGTCTCTGGATCGCGGCCGACGACGGCACGGCCGTCGTCGGCGAGGATGATCGGGCGCTGGATGAGGATCGGGTGCTCGACCAGCACGTCGATCCACCGGTCACGCTCGCGTGGCCACGCGTCGAGGTCCAGCTCCTTCGCGACCGGCTCCTGGAGCCGGGTGATGTCCCAGGGCTCGACGCCAAGCTGGTCTAGGACACGTTGCAGCTCGGCGCGATTGGGCGGGTCGTCGAGGTAGCGGCGGATCGTGTAGTCGACGCCCAGTTCGTCAAGCAGCTCGGTGCTGACCCGGCACTTCGAGCACCCCGGGTTGAACCAGACCTCCATGCCTTCAGAGCACCTCGGCCAAGGTCGGCAGTGAGCGGTCCTTCGCGGAGAGCTGCGCGGGGTCCGTCGCGTCGACCGGGATCGGCCACGGGATCGCGAGCGCGGGGTCGAGTGGGTTCACCGCGACGCCGCTCATGCCGGGCACCCACTCGTTGGTGAAGCAGTACATGTACTGCGTCGCTCCGGGAGCGGTGGCCTGGAACCCGTTGCACACGCCTGCGGGCACCAGCACCTGGACGCCCTTCGTGAGCGCGGTCGTGAAGACGCGTCCGCGGCTGGGCGAGTCGGCGCGCGTGTCGACGTAGGCGCCGAACGCCTCGCCCGCGACGACCCCCACGAGCTTGACCGTCGCCTCGCCGTGCAGCCCGCGGATCGCGCCCTGGTGTGTCTCGGTGACATTGACCTGCGCCCATGGACCCAGCGTCGGCACGCCGGCATCGCGGAAAGCGGACTCGCGGAAGAACTCGCGCACGGTCCCGCGCGGGTCGCTCACCTGCTTCATGCGGAGCACCCACAGGCCCGCGATCGCCGACTCCGCAGCCTCCATCGCAAGGGGTTCGGAGTGCGCCACAGCGGTCAACGTCTACGTCGTCTTGCGGACCAGGGTCTCGAACAGTGCATAGAGGATCACCCACAGGACGAAGCCCGAGATGATCACGCTGCGCACGCTCTCGAGCGGCTGCCGCAGCGGCCCGGGACCGACGCCGCCCCAGACCCCGAGCGAGTTCAGCTCGATGAACGCGACGATGGCGATCACGATGATCCAGTAGACGAGCAACCCGCCGGCGAACTCACCCGCGACGTGAAAGTGGCTCGCGGCACCCATGAAGAAGAGCAGCGGGATCGAGAAGAGCGTGTTGGTCCGTGACGCGACAGCCCCCCGCCGCCCCGCCGCGGTCGCGGCCGGGTCTGCCTCACGGCCGGCTGCGACGCCCTCGGCAGAGGCAATAACGACCTTCTGGTTCGGCCAGATGACGAGCCAGACGTTCGCGAGCATCGTGATGCCGAGCAACGCGCCGGTCAGGATCGCTGTGCCACCGACCGAGCCGAAGTATTCGTCCTCCAGCTCGTGGCCGGCCCAGAGGATGAGAATGCCGGTGAGCACGGTGAACGCCGCGGCCCACCGGAACCACCACAGTGCGCGCGGGACCAGCTTGCGCACCGCCTCGGTCCGCGGGCCCGCCTCGAACGTCGCGAACGACGGCGTCTGCACGAAGTTGAAGTAGTAGAGCAGGCCGATCCAGGTGATGCCCGCGAGGTAGTGCCCCCAGCGCGCGAGTATCTCGCCGCCGGTACGCGTAAAGATCGCTGCCGCTTCGACCATGCGTCGCCTCCGAGCTCGCGGGGCCAGATCCGAGCCGACGCTAGCAGCAGGCGCGCGGCCGCTGGTCGATGGGCCGGGAGCGTCGCGCGGCGCGCGTAGTAGCGTTTCAGGTGTCGCTTCGAGCACAGGGGCGACGGGCCGCCAAGACGGCCCACGGGGGCGGACCCACCGCGCCGCTGGCGCCGGTATTTGAGGGAAGGTCGACGCGTGCCGAACGGGCAGCAGCCCACCACGACGCGTGACGTGGTCTCGCTCACCATGCCCGCGTCCGGCGTCTACTTGTCGGTGCTGCGCACCGCGACGGCGAGCCTCGCGTCGCGACTCGACTTCACCCTCGACGACATCGAGGACCTGCGCATCGCGGTCGACGAAGCGTGCGCGATGCTGCTGGGTCAAGCGGTCCCGGGCGCCGACTTGTGCTCCGAGTTCGAGCTCGCCGACGACCAGTTGCGGGTCTCGGTCAGTGTCAACACGACGGATGGCGAGCCACCTTCGCGAGACACCTTCGCCTGGACGGTCCTCTCCGCGCTCGCGGGAGACGTCGACAGCAGCGTCGATGCCGACAACCGCGTCACGATCAGCCTGCAGAAGCGGCGCGCGGTCGGTGTGGAATGACGGTCGACGCGCGGGTCGGAGCCGAACGCACGGGCGCTGGGGACGGCGTCACGAGCGATCGCGCCACGCCCGACCGAACGCGCGCCCGCGAGCTGTTCGCGACCCTGGCCGTTGCGGCGGAGGACTCCGCGGAGCGGGCCCAGGTTCGCGACGAGCTCGTCGAGATGCACCTGCCGCTCGTCGAGTACCTCGCTCGCCGCTTCCGTAACCGCGGCGAGCCGCTCGACGACCTGGTGCAGGTCGCGACCATCGGGCTGATCAAGTCCGTCGACCGGTTCGACATCGAGCGCGGGGTCGAGTTCTCGACCTACGCGACTCCTACCATCGTCGGCGAGATCAAGCGGCACTTCCGTGACAAGGGCTGGGCGATCCGCGTGCCGCGCCGGCTCCAGGAGCTGAAGCTTGCGTTGACGAAGGCGACGTCGGAGCTCTCCCAGAGCCTGGGCCGCGCGCCGACCGTCGCTGAGCTCGCCACCCACCTGGGGTTGCCCGAGGAGGACATCCTCGAGGGGCTCGAGTCGGCGAATGCGTACTCCGCGGTCTCGCTGGACGCGCCGGACGGCGGTGACGACGACTCGCCCGCGGTGGCGGACTCGCTCGGGGTGATCGACGACTCGCTGGAAGGCGTCGAATACCGCGAGTCGCTCAAGCCCCTGCTCGAAAAGCTCCCCGCCCGCGAGAAGAAGATCCTGCTGCTCCGGTTCTTCGGCAACATGACCCAATCACAGATCGCAGCGGAGCTCGGCATCTCGCAGATGCACGTCTCGCGCCTGCTCGCGCGGACGCTCACCCAGCTGCGTGAGGGCCTGCTGGCCGAGGGTTGACCGCGCGGCAACACGGCTACTGTGTGACCCCATGCGCGCGCTGCTCGTCGTAAACCCGAAGGCGACGGCGACGACGCCGCGGGTACGCGATGTGCTCGCCCGAGCCCTGGCGAGTGACCTCAAGCTCGACGTCGTCGAGACGCGCCGCCGCGGCCACGCGATCGACTTGGCGCGCGACGCCGCCCAGTCCGGCATCGACCTCGTTGTCTCGCTCGGTGGCGACGGCACGATCAACGAGATCGTCAACGGCCTCGTCGGCTCGGAAACGGCGCTCGCCACGGTTCCGGGCGGGAGCACGAACGTCTTCTCGCGGGCGCTCGGCATGTCACGGTCTCCGGTCGAAGCGATTGGCGAGATCCTCGACGCCCTGCGAACCGGGCGCCGCCGTCTCGTCACGCTGGGCCAGGCGAACGACCGCTACTTCACCTTCTGCGCGGGGCTCGGCATCGACGCCGAGGTCGTCCGCGCGGTCGAGCGACACCGGCGAAAGGGCAAGCCGGCGACTGCGGCGCTCTACGTCCGCAAGGCCGTCATCCACTTCTTCACCGGCACCGACCGCCGGCACCCAGCGGTCACGCTGCACCGACCCGGCGCGGACCCCGTCGGCGGGCTCTTCCTCGGCATCGTCGCCAACGGGTCACCGTGGAGCTACCTGGGTGGGCGCGCGGTCAACCCGTGTCCAGCCGCGGACTTCGACGCGGGCCTCGATCTCCTCGCGCTACGGCGGCTCGCCGTGCCCGGCACGTTGCGCATCGTGCGGCAGATGCTGAGCAGCCATCCCCACATCCGCGGCAAGCACGTCCTCGCCTGTCACGACCTCAGCGAGTTCACGCTCGAGGCCTCGCGACCCCTCGCGATGCAGGTCGACGGCGACTACATCGGCGAGCGCGAGCTCGTCAGCTTCCGCGCCGTACCGGACGCCCTGACGGTCATCGCCTAACCGGTCATCGCCTAGCTCGCGCCGGTCACGAGCGCGGCCCGCATCGCGACTGGGTCGTTCGTGATGACTCCGTCCGCGCCGGCGTCCGCCAGCGCGCGGGCAATGTCGCCATCGTCCACGGTCCACACGACCAGGTCGAGCCCGGCGTCGTGTGCCAAGCGGACCGCGCCGGCGGGGTCCTCGCCCATGTCGACCCAGTGCGGGTGCAAGCCCGCGTAACCGCGGGCCACCGCCGCGGTGACGGCCGCGCTGACGGCAACTCCAGGCGGTGCGAGCAATGCGACGGGGACCGCGCCAGCGCTCGCGACCCGGTCCAGGGCGTGCCAGTCGAAGCTCGACACAAGGACATCGTCGACCAGTCCCGCGGCGCGCCGCTGGTCGAGCAGATCGACGACAGCCGCGGCGACGGCCTCCCGCGGCGCGTCGAAGTCGGGTTCGCCCGCGATGTTCTTGACCTCGACGATGACCTGGCCGCGCTGCCCGGCGGCGTCCAGGACGTCGGCGAGCCGGGCCGGGCCGTCCCCCGGTCCCGTGGGGATCTCAGCCAGGGCGTCCCACGCGGTGTCCCGGACGACCAGCGCTTCGCCGTAGACCCGGGCGAGGTCCGGGTCGTGGCTGCAGACGACGACATCGTCCGCGCAGAGCCGGACGTCGACCTCGACGCCGTCCGCGCCCGCGTCGAGGGCCGCGAGCACAGCCCCGACCGTGTTCTCACGCGCCAACGCCGCGGCCCCGCGGTGGCCGTAGAGCCGCATCCGCGCAGCGTGACATACGCAACATCGCCGAGGGGTAGACCGCCCGTTGTGCCGCAGGTACGGTGGCCAAGCCGGTTGATCGCCGACCGGTGCGGGCAAGATCGTGAACAATTTCACAAAGTGGGCGCCCTCAGACCGCAAGCCATTCGGCCGCCCGAGGTGCACAACCGGAAAGGGAGTTGTTCCGCATGGACTGGCGCCACCGCGCGCTTTGCCGTGACGAGGATCCCGAGCTGTTCTTCCCGATCGGCACGACCGGCCCGGCCGAGCAGCAGGTCGACGAGGCCAAAGCCGTCTGCCGCCGCTGCGACGTCCGTCTCGACTGCCTCGACTGGGCGCTGGAGACCGGCCAGGACGCCGGCGTCTGGGGCGGCCTCAGCGAGGAGGAGCGGCGCGCGCTGAAACGCCGTGGCGCGCGCGCGCGAGCGCGGATCGCCTGACTCGCCCGCGCGGGGAGCGACGGCGGTGAGCCGCGAGCATTACGTCTCCCCGGTCGTCCGCGGCCGAGAGCCATCGGATCCGCGCCTTGCCGTCTGGCGGTTCCGGGTCGTGTCCGCCGTGATCTTGGTGCTCGCCGTCCTGACTGTGGTGGCCGTGATCAACCACATCAACGGTGCGGCGCGCGAGGACCCATCGTTCCTGACGCCGACCTCGCCGGCGCCCGCCCCCGCCGCGTCGCTAGGCGGGTAGCGGCACGTCGAGCACGACCTCTGTCCCCCGGGTTACGCCGGGCCGCACCGCGATCGTCCCGCCGAGCTCGCCGACGACGAGCGTGCGCACGATCTGCAGGCCGAGCCGCGCCGAGCCGTCGAGGCTGAACGACGCCGGCAGGCCGACACCGTCATCGCGGACGACGGCGCGCAGCCAGTGGTCATCGCGCGTCAGCGACACGACGAGCGTCCCGGAGGTGTTCGCGAACGCGTGCTCGACCGCGTTCTGCAGCAGCTCGGCGAGGACCAACGCGAGTGGAGTCGCGATCTCCGCCGGCAGCGTCCCGGCGGCACCCTCCCGACGTACGTCGATCGGCCCCTCCGTGGCGGAGACGTCGGCCACCATCGCGATGACCTTGTCGGCGATCTCGTCGAACGCCGCCTGCTGGTCAACGGTCTGCGAGAGCGTCTCGTGCACCAGCGCGATCGAGCTCACCCGGCGCACCGACTCTTCGAGCGCGGCGCGCGCGTCCGGCGAGGTGAGGCGACGCGCCTGCAGCCGCAGCAGGGCCGCGACGGTCTGCAGGTTGTTCTTCACCCGGTGGTGGATCTCACGGATCGTCGCGTCCTTGCTGATGAGCTGCCGCTCGCGCCGGCGCAGCTCCGTGACGTCGCGGACCAGGACGAGCGCACCGGTCGCGACGCCGTCGTGCAGCAGCGGGATGGCGCGATGGAGCACGGCTGCACCTGCGGACTCGACCTCGAACTCGACGGGCGCGACCGCATCGAGCACCTTGCCGAGCCGGGCGTCGGAGAGCCCCGGGCCGCCGTCGGCGGATCCAGCGCGCTCCCCGACGGCGTTGCCGGTGAGGCCAAGGCGCCGGTACGCCGAAAGCGCATTCGGGCTCGCGTAGGTCACCGTCGCGTCGCGGTCCAGCCGGAGCAGGCCGTCGCCTACGCGTGGCGCCACCTCGAGCTGCGGCTCGGTGCCGGCGAACGGGAACGACCCGTCGGTGACCATCTGCGCGATCTCGCCGGCGAGATCGAGGTAGGTGAGCTCGAGCTGGCTCGGCACGCGCGGCGACGCGAGGTTGGTGTCCCGACCGATGACCGCAATCGTCCGCCCCGCGCGACGCACGGGTATGGCCTCGTGCCGGGCGGGCACCGAGCCGTGCCAAACGGGGTCGCCTTCGCGGACGATCCGGCCCTCGCGCCATGCGGTCGCGATGGCGCCGCGCGCCGCCCGATCGGCAGGTCGGCCGACCTGGTCGTCCTGGTAGAGCGTCTGCGCCGTGGTCGGACGCACCTGCGCGACGGTGACGAACGACGGGCCGTCTTCGACGTAGAGCAGCAGGTCGGCGAACGACAGGTCGGCGAGCAGGTGCCACTCGGCGACAAGCAGATGTAGCCAGTCGACGTCATCGCCGGGGAGCCCCGCGCGCTGCGCAACCAAGTCGCGCAGCGTCGTCATGCCGTCAGGCTACGAGACCCAGCCGGCGCAGCTCGACGGTGAGGTCGTGCGGACTTGTCGAGGCGGCCATCGCGGCGTCCAGTGTGACGACGCCGTCTCGGATCAGCGCGACGAGGTGCTGGTCGAACGTCTGCATCCCGTAGTAGGCGCCCTCTGCGATGAGGATCTGCAGCGTCGAGGTCTTGTCCGGGTCGGCGATCGCGTCGGCGATGCGACCCGTGTTGATGGCGACCTCCATGGCGACGCAGCGCCCCTGACCGTCGGCGCGCGGGACCAGTCGCTGGCAAAGGATCCCGCGCAGCGAGCTCGCCAGCGATAGCCGCACCTGCTTCTGCTCGTGCGGCGGGAAGAAGTCGATGACGCGGTTAACGGTTTCCATCGCGTCCGTGGTGTGCAGCGTCGACATGACGAAGTGTCCGGTCTCGGCAGCGGCAAGCGCGGCCTTGACGGTCTCCGCGTCGCGCATCTCGCCGACGAGGATCACGTCGGGATCCTGGCGCATCGCGGCGCGCAGCGCGGTGTTGAAGTCCTCGGTGTCGACCCGCACCTCGCGCTGGTTGATCATCGCCATCTTGTCGAAGTGCAGGATCTCGATCGGGTCTTCGATCGTGACGACGTGCACCTCGCGGTTCTCGTTGATCGTGTCGATCATCCCGGCGAGCGTCGTCGTCTTGCCGGACCCGGTCGGGCCGGTGACGAGGACGAGGCCGCGGGGCTCGAGGGCGAGCCCGCCGAGAACTGGCGGCAGGCCGAGGTCAGCGAGCGGGATCGCGCCGACGCTCACGCGCCGGAACACCAGACCCGCCGAGCCACGGGAGCGGAACGCGTTGACGCGGAACCGTCCTACGCCCGCCATCGAGTAGGCGAAGTCGGCTTCGTTCTTCCGGCGGAACTCGTCGACGAGGTCGGCGCGGAGCACCTCCGCGACCATCTGCTCGGTGTCGGCGGGAGTGAGGTCACGCGTCTGCAGCTTGCGGAGACGGCCATCAATGCGTACCCGCGGCGGCGAGCCGACCTTGCAGTGCAGGTCGGACCCGCCGGCCTCGATCAAGGCCCGCAGGTAGGGCTCAACGGTCTTCGCCACAGCTGCTCCCGCGTCACGTTCCGACAGAGACATCGGACATCCCTACCGGGGGCCGCAGCTGCGGCCTCCGAGTTGGCATCGGACAGAACGGACGGTGCCTTGACCCGTCGGCCACATTCCCCCAGGCCCCGGCCCGTTCGGGGACAAGGTGCGAGCGTGGCCAGCGCTGGGCGTACCCAGAATCGGGCCTACTCGATCACCGCGATGACGTCGCCCTCCTGCACAACGTCGCCCTCGGCGACGCGCAGCTCCGCCACCTTGCCCGCCTGCTCCGTGATGACGGGGATCTCCATCTTCATCGACTCGAGGATGACGAGCGTGTCGCCGTCGGCGACGTCGTCACCCGCGGCGACAACGACCTTCCACACGTTGGCCACCATCTCGGCCGCAATCTCCGTCGCCACTATCTCCCCGCTCTGCCTGATCCCCCGTGTGCATGGTCCGGCCCGCACATCATCGCGCACCGGATCAGCGGCCGGTCCATTTCGGTGCGCGCTTCTCGAAGAACGCAGCGACGCCCTCTGCGGCGTCCTCCGACTTCGCGAGCAGGCTGAGCTGACCGTGCAGATGCGTCAGTGCCGGATCGAGCCCGAGGTCCTCGGTCGCGTAGTACGCCGACTTGCCGAGGCGGAGGACCAACGGGCTCTTGCCGGCGATCTCGGCCGCTAGCTCGCTGACGGCGGTGTCCAGGGACGCGGCGGGAACGACGCGGGAGACCAACCCCCACGCCAAGGCCGTCGTCGCGTCGATCCGCCGCCCGGTCATCATCAGATCGAGCGCACGCTTGGCGCCGACGTGCCGCTGCACGAGTGCGCCGATCATGAACGGCCACAGCCCGATGTTCACCTCGGGCATGCCGAAAGCTGCCGTGTCCGCGGCGACGACGATGTCGCA
>JBHELW010000005.1:0-5886 GCA_046262915.1 Mycobacteriales bacterium
CTTCGGTACGCCGGGCAGCGCGGCCTCGAGCAGCAGCGCGCCCTCTTCCAGCTCAAGGTCGATGGGCTGGCCGGCGGCGTGCTTGATCTCGACGTCGTGCCGCCAGGTTGCTATTGGGTCGGCCCATGCCTCGACGACGAAGGACCACGCGCCTGGTGCGTCGACGGTGACGTCCGCGCTCCAGCGATCTGTGCCGGGCGCGATGAGCTGCATCGGGAGGAGCGGTCGCTTCCGCCCGTCGGGACCGCGCATCACGACGCCGACGCCGATGAGGTCGTGGCCCTCCCGGAACGCGGTCACCGACACCGGGAAGGTCTCGCCGACGACCGCGCGCGCCGGCCAGCGCCCGCAGGAAACTTGCGGGCGCACGTCGGTGATCGCGATGCGGCCGATCATGATCCGGAAACTACCCGCAACGGTGCACCTGGAGCCGTCCTAGCAGATCGATCTTGCGTCGATTACGGCACTGTCCCGAACGCACGTGAACGACGCCTACACTGTTGGGCGTGCGCCTGACGGCGGCCCGTGCGGACGGCTTATGAGCCAGCGCCGATCCCCAAGCCTGTTGTTACTGGCGGCCGCCGTTGCCGTCGCCTCGTCGACTCCGGCATTCGCCGCGGCGCAGCGCAGTTGCCGTCTCGTCACCGATCCCCGTGGCGACGCGCATGATGTGGCGCCGGTCGCAGGCCCACAGGAACGTGCAGATCTGGACGTCGTATCTGCAGACGTCGCCAACGACGCTGCGCGTTTGACGGTTGTCTTCCGCGTGGCGTCGCTGCGACCACCCTCGCCAAGTGTCGCCGGGGTGAATTTCGCCCTTTACCTCGCGGTTCGCGAGTCGTCCTACATCGTTGAGGCCTACCGCGGACTCGATGGCGAGCGGTTCACCGTGTACGGCGGCGAGCCCCAGGGCGTGGGTCCCGTCAGCTTGGATAAGCAGACCGACGCGAGCGGTGTTTTCGACACTCGTCGCAACGAGGTCCGCGTGAGCGCGCCGCTTGTCAGGTTCTCCGATTCGGGTCCCGTGACAAGCGACTACTACCTGTTCATCAGCGCCGTCGACACATGGAGCTACCAGGGAGCCAGAAACGTCGCGGGTACCGGTATGGGCGCGTACACCGGACACACGGTCGATCGAACGGGCCCCGGCCGGCGCTACCGCGCATTCGGCTCATCCTGTGTCACCGTTGGCGCCTAGAGCCCGGAACGTCGCAGTCTCTGCCGGCAGGTAGGCGAAGCACGTGTTCTGCACGGCGTAGTCGGCCTGCAGGCCTTGAGCAGTTGAGGCGTCGGCGCCGCAATAGCCTCGGTAAGGTCCGGGGCCATGCGGGCGCTCCGACGGTTCACCGTGCGCACGAAGCTCCCGGAGCCGCTCGCACCGCTGGCCGAGCTCGTCATGAACCTGCGCTGGTCATGGCACCACGAAACGCTCGACGTCTTCGAGGCGGTCTACCCCGAGCTGTGGCAGCAGGTCGGCGCCGACCCCGTGCGGCTGCTCGGCGCGGTACCGCCGGCGCGCATGGAGAGCCTCGCGAAGGACCGCAAGTTTCTGCGCCGGCTCTCCGACGGCTACGACGACTTGCAGGACTACCTCACCCAGCCGCGCTGGTATCAAGGCCTCGACGGCGTGCCGGCGTCGATTGCCTACTTCTCGCCGGAGTTCGGGATCGCCGAGGTGCTGCCGCAGTACTCCGGCGGTCTCGGCATCCTGGCGGGGGACCACCTCAAGACCGCCAGCGATCTCGGCGTACCGATCATCGGCGTCGGTCTGCTCTACCGCGCGGGCTACTTCAACCAGACGCTGTCGCCGGACGGCTGGCAGCTCGAGCGCTACCCGGCGATCGACCCCTACGGCCTGCCACTCACGCTGCTCGGCGACGACGGCGGTGCGCCGTTGCGTGTCCAGGTCGGGCTGCCCGGTGGCGGCGCGCTGCGCGCACAGGTCTGGAAGGCCCAGGTCGGCCGGGTGCCGCTGCTGCTGCTCGACTCCGACATCGAGGACAACCCCGCCGAGGAGCGCGAGGTCACCGACCGGCTCTACGGCGGCGGGTCTGACCACCGGTTGCTGCAAGAGATGCTGCTCGGCATCGGCGGCGTGCGCGCGCTGCGGGCTTACGGCGCGCGGCCTGAGGTGTTCCATACAAACGAGGGACATGCGGGGTTCCTCGGCCTCGAGCGGATCCGCGAGCTCGTCGAGGATGGCGGCTTGGACTGGGACACCGCGCTCGAGGCGGTGCGCGCGGGGACCGTCTTCACCACGCACACGCCCGTGGCGGCCGGGATCGACCGCTTCCCGCGCGATCTCGTCGCGCGCTACTTCGGCGACGACAACGCGGCGCCCGGCATCCCGGTGGAGAAGATCCTCGAGCTCGGGGCCGAGCCGACCGCGCCGAGCGCTGCGGCGGACGCGGTCATCGCCGAGATGTCGACCGAGCCGGTCTTCAACATGGCGGTCATGGGACTGCGCCTGGCACAGCGCGCGAACGGAGTCTCTCGGCTGCACGGCGCGGTGTCGCGCGAGATGTTCGGTGCGCTGTGGCCCGGTTTCGACGCTGATGACGTGCCGATCAGCCATGTGACCAACGGCGTGCATGCGCCGACATGGGTCGCGCGGGCCGTCTACGAGCTCGCCGAGCGCGAGATCGGTCCGGCGCTGACGGAGGAGGCGCGCTCGTGGGAGGGCGTCGAGAAGGTGCCGGCGGACGCCATCTGGGCGACGCGTCGCGCGCTCCGCGCCCGGCTCGTGCAGGAGGTGCGCCGCCGGCTACGCGCGTCGTGGCTGCTGCGTGGTGCGGCTCCGTCCGAGCTCACCTGGATCGACACGGTCTTCGACCCGGACACGCTGACGATCGGCTTCGCGCGCCGCGTCCCGTCGTACACGCGGTTGACGCTGATGCTCCGCGACCCGGAGCGGTTGCGCGGTCTGCTCCTCGACCCGGACCGGCCGATCCAGGTCGTGGTGGCCGGCAAGGCCCATCCCGCCGACGACAGCGGCAAGGCGCTCATCCAGCAGATCGTGAAGTTCAGCGACGACCCCGACGTGCGTCACCGCATCGTTTTCCTGCCGGACTACGACATTGGCATGGCGAAGGCGCTCTACCCCGGCTGCGACGTGTGGCTCAACAATCCGCTCCGGCCATTGGAGGCATGCGGCACGTCCGGCATGAAGTCCGCCCTGAACGGCGGGCTCAACCTGTCGATCCGCGACGGCTGGTGGGACGAGCTCTACGACGGGGAGAACGGCTGGGCGATCCCCTCCGCCGATGGCGTGGTCGACACGGAGCGGCGGGACGACCTCGAGGCGAAGGCGATCTACGACCTGCTCGAGAAGTCGGTGGTCCCGACGTTCTATGCGCACGCCGGGGAGATTCCGGCGCGGTGGATCGAGATGGTGCGCCACACGCTGCGCTCGCTCGGTCCCGAGGTGCTGGCGTCGCGCATGTTGCGCGACTACGTGCACGAGCTCTACTCGCCCGCGGGCCGGACGTCGGCCAGCCTCGCCAGCGACGGGTTCGCCGCGGCGCGCGAGCTGGCCGCGTGGAAGAAGCGGGTCCGGGACGCTTGGGGCGGCGTCAGCGTCGAGCACGTGGAGTCGGTCGGCGCCGCCGATACGCCCGAGGTCGGCAGCTCCATCGAGGTGCGCGCGGTTGTCGCGCTCGGCAGCTTGTCGCCCGACGATGTAGCCGTCGAGGCGTCGTACGGCCGCGTCGACGAGGCCGACCAGATTGTCGGCGCGCAGGCGCTGCCGTTGGCGGTCGCCGGCGAGCTCGGCGACGGCCAGTGGCGGTACGAGGGCGAGCTCGCGCTGCCCGAGGCTGGGTCGTTCGGCTACACCGTGCGCGTCCTGCCGCGCAACGCGGCGCTGGCGAGCCCGGCGGAGCTCGGCCTAGTCGTTACGGCGTAGCACCCCTCGCAACTCCACTTGACTGGCTGCGACTACCGCCCCGTCGGCGTGTCGCGGTAGTCGTGGCCAGTCAAGTCGCGAAACGCGGTCACCGCGTGACGCGCAGCAGCAGCGCGGAGTGCGGCGCGAGCGCGCGGCTGGATCCCGCCCGCAGGTGGTCGTCGGCGTCGGGCGCGGCAGTGTCGACGAGCACGTCGTAGGCCTTCGCCCACGGCTCTGCGGGCAGGGTGACGTCAACGGCGCGGTCGCCGGCATGCAGAACGACAAGCAGGCTGTCGTCGACGATGCGTTCTCCGCGCGGGCCGCGCGAGTGGATGCCCTCGCCGTAGAGGTACATGCCGAGCGTGCGCACGTCACCGCGCGCCCAGTCGAGGTCGCTCATCTCCTCGCCGTACGGCGTGAACCACCCGATGTCCTTGACGCCGGCGTCGCCGACGGGGTGCCCGCGGAAGAACGCCGCGCGTCGCAGGACGGGATGCTCCCGGCGTAGCGCGAGCAGCCGCCGGGTGAGCTCGAGCAACGCGCTGCCGTCGGCGGTGACGTCCCAGTCGACCCACGAGATCTCGTTGTCCTGGCAGTAGGCGTTGTTGTTGCCGTGCTGGGTGCGCCCGACCTCGTCACCCGCGACGAGCATCGGCACTCCCGCGGAGACGAGCAGCGTCGTTAGCAGGTTGCGCTGCTGCCGCCGACGCAGCTCGACGACCGCGGGGTCGTCCGAGGGACCCTCGACACCGCAGTTCCACGATCGGTTGTCGTCGGTGCCGTCGGCGTTGCCCTCGCCGTTCGCCTCGTTGTGCTTGCGCTCGTAGGCGACGAGATCGGCGAGCGTGAACCCGTCGTGCGCGGTGACGAAGTTGATCGACGCGTAGGGCTTGCGGCCGTCGTCTTGGTAGAGGTCGCTCGACCCGGACAGTCGCGAGGCCAGCTCGGCGACACCCGTCGGAGCGCCGCGCCAGAAGTCACGCACCGCATCGCGGTACTTGCCGTTCCACTCCGTCCAGTGCACCGGGAAGTTGCCGACCTGGTAGCCGCCCTCACCGACGTCCCACGGCTCGGCGATGAGCTTGACCCGATTGACGATCGGGTCCTGGTGCACGACGTCGAAGAAGGTCGCGAGTCGGTCGACGTCGTGGAACGACCGAGCGAGCGCGGCCGCCAGGTCGAAGCGAAAGCCGTCGACATGCATTTCGGTCACCCAGTAGCGCAGCGAGTCCATGATCAGCTGGAGCACCTGCGTGTGCCCGACGTTGAGCGTGTTACCGGTGCCGGTGTAGTCGGCGTAGCGCGACGGGTCCTTGGGATCGAGCTTGTAGTAGGCCGGGTTGTCGATGCCGCGGAACGCGAGCGTCGGGCCGGTCTCGTCGCCTTCGGCGGTGTGGTTGTAGACGACGTCGAGGATCACCTCGATGCCGGCGGCGTGCATCGTGCGAACCAGGGCCTTGAACTCGCGCACCTGCTCGCCGCCGGAACCGCTCGAGCTGTACGCGGCATGCGGGGCGAAGTAGCCGATGGAGTTGTAGCCCCAGTGGTTGACGAGACCGCGGCGGCGCAGCGCGGGCTCGGAGACGAAGTGATGAACCGGGAGCAGCTCTACGGCGGTCACGCCGAGACGGAGCAGGTGGTCGACGACCGCGGGATGCGCGAGCCCGGCGTACGTGCCGCGTAGTGCCTCCGGCACGTCGGGATGGCGCATGGTGAAGCCGCGGACGTGCAGCTCGTAGATGACCGAGTCGGCCCATGGGATGTCGGGAGATCGGTCGTCGCTCCACGGGAAGACGTCGTGGACGACGACCGAGCGTGGCACGGCGTTATCCGTTGTGAGGGCGCCATCGAGTGCGCGCGCGTAGGGGTCGAGCAGCGGTTTGGTGTGGTCCCAGCGTGCGCCGGACGCTGGGTCGTAGAGACCGTCGACGCGGTAGCCGTAGCGCTGGCCGGGGCTGACCTGCGGCACGTACCCGTGCCAGACGTGCCCGGTGACCTCC
>JBHELW010000006.1:0-15479 GCA_046262915.1 Mycobacteriales bacterium
ACATCGGGACGAGCAGCGGCGTGAAGCTCACGCGGACCTTGGCTGTGGTGAGCCGCGAGAGCGTCTGCTCGATCTCCGGCGTGTGCTGGTGGGTCCCGACGCGGTACGCCGACACGTCGCCGATCACTTCGCTGGCCGTCAGGTGCGGCTTGGCCGCGCGGCCCGCGCCGCTGACGCCGGACGCGGCGACGACGACGATGCGCTCGGCGTCAACCAGTCCAGCGGCGACGAGTGGAGCAAGCGCGAGCGCGACGGCCGTCGCGTAGCAGCCGGGGGCCGCGACTCGGTCGGTCTCCGCCAGCGCGGCCCGCGTGCCGGGCAGCTCCGGCAGGCCGTAGGGCCATGCCGCGTCCGGAGCCGGATGCTGCCCGCCGTACCACTGCTGCCAGGCGGCGCTATCGGCGAGGCGGTGGTCGGCGCCCAGGTCGACGACGCGGACGCCGCGCGACAGGAGCTCGGTGGCGAGCGGCGCGGATTCGCCCGCGGGCAGGGCGATGAACGCGAGGTCGGCATCGGCGAGCGCGTCGGGATCGGGTGCGGCGAATGTCGTGTCGGCGAGCTCTGGCAGGTGCGGGTGCATCTCGGTGACGGGCCGCCCGGCGGACGATGGGCCAGCAGCCACCGTGGCGAGCTTCAGATCGGGGTGGGCAAGCAGCAGCCGCAGCAGCTCGCCGCCGACGTAGCCGCTAGCACCGGCGACCGAGACCCTGGACACCGCGCCAATATACATAACTATGCATCTTTATGCAGCCTTCTGTGGCTGGGCGCAGATTGCAGGACCATGCTGACTGGATGACTGCGCCGCGCGCCTCGTTTGCTCTCGCGCTCCTGCTCGTCAGCGGCGCGTGTGGCGGTGGTGACGAACCGTCGGCCAAGACGCGCTGCGACCAGGTTCGCGCGGCGCTGCAAAAGAGGATCGAGGCGCGCGCCGGTGCGCAGGCCCGCGGGGACGAGGTCGCTGCGGCGAAGTACCGCGTTGAGGTGGAGATCGAGGAGCAGGCGGCCCTGCGCATCCCGGACTGCAACGTGGATGACCTGCTCCGCGGCTAGCCTCCGGTCATGATCGATCATCTGGGTGTGCAAGTAGCCGACGTCGAGGCGTCTGTCGCGTTCTACCTGCAGACGTTCGCCGCCATCGGCATGCGCGAGGCGATGCGCTTTCCCGTCGCCGGGTCGTTCGTCGTCGGCCTCGCCGGTCCAAGTGGACCACCCAACTTCTGGCTGAGCCCCGCGGAGCGGGCCGAGGACCGCGAGCTACACCTCGCGTTCCGCGCACCCGACCGCGCGGCTGTCGACGCGGTGCACGACGCCGCGGTCGCGGCCGGCACGGAGGTTCTGCACGCGCCGCGGGAATGGCCGGAGTACCACGACGGCTACTACGGCGTCTTCCTCCGCGACCCCGACGGCCACAACGTCGAGGCGGTGCACCACGGTGGTTGACGATCGCTAGCGCCCCGACCGTCCCGGCGCTCAGTAGTTGAAGACGAGGGCGCCGCCCTCGGTGAACTCGTAGAGCGACGGTGCACCCTTGACCTCAGCGCCTTTGGTCCACACGGCGCCTTCCATTCCTCGGACCTTCACGCACACGGGGCAGGCGTAGAACCGTCCGCCCCTCTCGACGTACTCCGTGTGGAGGTCGCTGATCGACGGTGCGTTCGGCACGTTCACCGTGTCGGCAAAGCCGTCTGTCGCGACCTTGATGCCGTCCTTGGTCAACCACATAAGCGCCTGCTTGCCGGCGCGCAGCGCTTCAACGCCGAGCAGGTAGGAGATCAGCACGCTCTCAGCGTCGTCCTCCGCGTGGATGAGTCCAATGACGACCTTGTCGTCAGCAGCCATGGTGTTCTCCTTAGTTTGGATTTGCTGGTTCGGTTGGATCTGCTGGTTCGGAATCGAGATCTCACGGTCCGGCGGCTACCGGCATGGCGGCGCGCTTCCATTCGGGGAAGCCGTCGATCAGCCGGCGCGCGCGGAAGCCCTTGCGGTTGAGCTCGCGCACGGCGTCGTCGGCGTACACGCAGTACGGACCGCGGCAGTACGCGACGACGTCGGTGTCCTTCGGCAGCGCTCGTAGGTGCTTCCGAAGCTCGTCGATCGGAACTGATCGCGCACCCGGGATGTGCCCGGCGAGGTACTCGACCTCAGGGCGCACGTCCAGGACGAACACCTCTCCTCTCTTCAGCCGTGCGGCCAGCTCGTCGCGGTCGATGAGGTCGATGCCGTCGCGCTCGCCGAGGTAGGCGCCGGCAAGGCGTTCGATGCCGGCGACATGTTCGACGGCGACATCGCGCAGCGCCGCCCACAGTTCGGCCACCCGTTCGCTGGTCAGCGTGTAGTAGATGCGCGTCCCGTCCCGCCGCGTCGTGACCAGCCCGGCGCGGGCCAACGCCCGCAGATGATGCGAGGTGTTGGCGACCGTTTGACCGATTTCCTCGGCGATCTCGTCGACCGACCGCTCCCCTTGGGCGAGCACCTCGGTGATCTCGGCGCGACGCCCGCTCGCGAGAGCCTTTGCCACCTCGGTGAACCCGTCGTAGAGCGCATCTTTCGCGGCGCGATCGGCCATGGGAATGGATCCTCACCAGGCATCGACCACTTGTCAAGTGTTCATACGATTACTTGCCAATGGTCCCGGCGGTGCCGAAGAATGAGGAACATGACATCGGGCGCCACGCATACCCCCGTTGCCTTCGTCGACGACGGACTCGGGAACTCCTCGTATCTCGTCGACCTCGGCGACGGACGTGCCCTTGTCGTCGATCCCGCGCGACACCCGGGCGACTATCTCGCTGAGGCGAATCGGCAAGGCGTGGACATCGCGTTCGCTGTCGAGACACACCTGCATGCCGACTTCGTGTCCGGCGGACGCGAACTCGCGGCGATCGGTGCGCAGCTGCTCGTGCCGGGTGCCGGCGGACACGAATTCGCAGCGCGGCGCCTCGATGATGGCGACGAGCTCGACCTCGGCGGCCTAACGCTTCGCGCCCTGGCGACGCCAGGCCACACGCCCGAACACCTCGCCTATCTGCTACTCGACGACACCACGCCCGTGGCGTTGTTCTCGGGCGGTTCACTCCTCGTCGGCACCGTCGCGCGGACAGACCTCGTCGCGCCAGACCAGACCGAGAAGCTCGCCCGGTCGCTGTGGCGGTCGATCCGAGGGCGCATTCTCACGCTGCCTGACGACCTGCCGGTGTATCCGACACACGGCGCCGGTTCCTTCTGCTCAGCGCCGAGCGGAGGGGAGCGGACTACGACCATCGGACGGGAACGGCGCGCCAATCCGCTGTTGGCGGCGTCGGATGAGGACGCGTTCGTCAGGCAGCTCCTTGGCGGCCTCGGCACGTATCCGCACTACTTCCTGCGACTCCGCGATGTGAACCGTCGCGGCCCGCATCTCTACGGACCGGCTGCGCCAGTCCTTCCACTCGTTCACGTGGAGGACGTAGCGAGGCTCCAGTCGGCAGGTGCCTGGATCGTCGACGTTCGGCCCATCGAGCAGTTCGCCCGTGGCCACCTTCCGGGATCCGTGTCGATCATGCTGCGCCCGCAGTTCGCCAGCTGGCTGGGCTGGGTCGTGCCCCAAGGCGAGCCGGTCGTGTTCGTGCTCGACGGAGATCAAGACCGAGCCGAGCTCGTCCGGCAATGCCGGAACATCGGTTACGAGACGATCCTCGGTGAACTTGGCGGCGGAGTTGAGGCCTGGCGCGCCTCCGGCCGCACCGTCGAATCGATCACGCTCATCGATGCCGCGCGCGTATCCGGCACGATCATCGATGTCCGCCAACGCAACGAGTACATCGCCGGCCATATCGCAGGAGCTGTCGCCGCCGAGCTCGGCGACATCACCGCTGCCGCCCTCCCGCCGGGACCAGCCGCATTGTTGTGCGGGCACGGCGAACGGGCGATGACCGGCGCCAGCCTGCTCGCCCGGAGCGGCGAGCGCGATGTCATCGTCGTGATCGGCGGGCCCGACGACTGGGCACGTCAGCACGGCCCTCTCGAGACCGGGACGTGACAGCCAGCGGCACGTCACCCTCGGCAGTGCGGCTTGGTCTGCGCGAGAACGTGGCGCAGTTCAGCCTGCTCGTGGCCGTCAACGCGCTCGTCGGCGGCATGATCGGCCAGGAGCGCACCGTGCTCCCGCTACTCGCCGAGCGCACCTTCGGGATCGCCGCGGTCACCGCGACCACCACCTTCATCGTCGCTTTCGGCGCCACAAAGGCCCTCACCAACCTCGTCGCCGGTGCTCTTAGCGACCGCGTCGGCCGGAAGCCAATCCTCGTCGTCGGCTGGCTGGTCGGTGTACCAGTCCCGCTGCTGTTGATGTGGGCGCCTTCGTGGGCCTGGGTTGTCGCCGCGAACGTGCTCCTCGGCGTGAACCAAGGCATGACGTGGTCGACGACGGTGATCATGAAGATCGACCTCGTCGGCCCCGCTCGACGCGGACTCGCACTCGGCCTCAACGAAGCATCCGGTTATGGCGCCGTCGCACTCACCGCCCTCGTCACCGGTCAGATCGCCTCGCGCCATGGCTTACGGCCTGATCCGTTCTTCCTCGGCATCGCGTTCGCCGCGCTCGGCCTCGGCCTGTCCGCCGTATTCGTGCGCGAGACGCGCCCCCACGCCATCCATGAAGCCGCAACGTCTAGTACGACCAGCGATGCCGACGATCGCTTCGGTGCCGTGTTCGCCCGCACTTCCTGGCGTGACCCGTCCCTCGTCGCGGCGTGCCAAGCCGGGCTCGTCAACAACGCGGTTGACGGTCTCGCCTGGGGAATCCTCCCGCTGCTGTTCGCGTCCGAGGGCCTCACGGTCGCGCGCATCGGCGTACTCGCCGCGCTCTACCCGGGCGTGTGGGGCGTCGGCCAGCTCTTCACCGGCGCGTGGTCAGACCACGTGGGACGCAAGCCACTCATCGTCGGCGGCATGCTGCTGCAGGGCGCGGCCCTCGCCCTCGTGGCCGCCTCCACCGGCTTCGGGCCGTGGATGATCGCCGCCGTACTGATCGGTGCGGGGACCGCGATGGTGTACCCGACGCTCATTGCCGCGGTCGGCGACCTTGCCCTCGCGAGCTGGCGGGCCACCGCGGTCGGCGTCTACCGACTGTGGCGCGACAGCGGCTACGTCGTGGGCGGGCTGGTCGGCGGCATCGTCGCCGATGCGTTCGACGTACGTGCCGCCGTGTGGGCCGTCTCCGGCCTCAGCGTTGCCTCCGCGATCGTCGTCGCGACACGCATGGACGGACGGACTCACGTCTTCGTCGGCACGCGCTCGACCAGTCGACCGGAACAGGACACCGGCTGAGAGCCGACGCCCGGAATCGAACCGGGAACCTGCCGATTACAAGTCGGCTGCGCTGCCAATTGCGCCACGTCGGCGGGGTGCCACCGATGGTAGTGACGCTTCAGGTGCCGATCGCTAGCCGGTGGCTTCCAACAGCTCGCGCATATGCGCCGAGAGCTTGTCGGTTTCGGCGCCGGCGTTCGCCGCGATGGTGACGAGGTCGAGGAACGGCGCGCGCTTGTGCACGAGGATCCGATTACGCCGCGTCTCGCCCTCGACGGTGAACGCGAGGTCCGCGATCAGCATGTTCGGCTGCGCGACCCGCGTCGTGATCGTGATCGTCGCGCGCACCCCGCCCGACGTATCGGTCGAGTACTTGGTGCACTTGGCGAACACGTCGCGGTACTCGGCGAACGCTGCATTCGCGTCGGTGTACTGGTACACCTCGTGCACCACGCCCTGCGTGCGTGCCGCGTTGGTCACGGGACGCACGGCGTAGTCGCGGATGCCCGCGTCGGTGCGCATCCGGCCGTGACAGAACGAGTGCGACGGGGCCTTCGGTGACGAGACCGGGACCGGCGACCAGCTCGCCGAGATCGCCGCCGGCGCGAGCAACGCCTCGGCTGCGGTGTGTGGCACCTTCGGCGCGTTCGCTTTCGAGTCCCCGCCAGCGAGCGCGCTAATGCCAAGGACCGCCGCGACCGTGAACAGCGACGCGCCGACGACGACGGCGCCGAAGCCGGCGTCCGGCGCCTTGGTGGGCGGCACTTCCGGCGTATGCGTCACGTCGCTCCTCGTTGGGTTAGGCGCAGGCCTGCGGCTTGCCACGCTGGGTGCCGTCGGCGACAACAACCAGGTCGCGCGGATGCGCCTCGGTCTCGCGGTCGTATATCGCGCGGACGAGCCCGGTCGACACGACGCGGCCGCTGGGCAGCCGACCGCGCAGCCCGACGTGCACGATGCGCCGACCATGCGCGGGCACCCAGACGCGGAGCCGCGACGGCGATGCGATGAACCCGGGCGGCGCGGTGACCTGCACCGTCACGACTGCGGCGCGCCCGGTTGCCGAGGTGAAAACCAGCCCGACGCTGGACAACACGTCCGCACCCCGTGGCACGTATACCGGGCCGATGTCAGCGAGGCGCACCGGTGAGAACATCGTGCGCCACGCGAGCTTGGGTCGGCGGTCATACGACAGCAGGCCCTTCGAGCTGAACGGCTGGATCGACAGCGGGTTGCCGCCCGCGTTCTGCGGGTCGCGCCAGAAGTCGGTCATCGTCCAGACCATGCGGCCGAGCAGCCCCGGCTTGCCGTCGAGAACGCGGCGGTACTCGTCGACGAGACAGCTCTGGTAGCGCTCGCTGCCCTTGCCGTCGCCCGGGTAGTGCGGGTCGGACTCCGCGCCGTACTCCGCGATGAGGATCGGCTTCCCCCGCGCGACGCGGTGAATCATGACGAGCAGCGGCGCGATACCGGCTGCGCGCCCGGCGTACCACCCGGCGTAAGCGTTGACGGAGACCAGATCCTGGAACTGGTACGTCGGGTCGCGGTCGTGCAGCGCGCTGACCTGCGTGTAGAGGCGCGTCGGGTCGATCGACTTGCCGAGCGCGACCATGTCGTGCACGTAGGCGATGCCCTCGGGGCCGTCGACGCGGTTCTCGTTGCCGATCGACCACGCGATGACGCTCGGATGCCCGCGGTCGCGGCGGATCATCGCGGTCAGCTGCGCCGCGGCGAAGTCGCGCACGGGCTTGCTGCCGAGCACCCGGCCCGACAGCGACGAGACGTTGATCTCCTCTACGACGAGCAGCCCGAGCTCGTCCGCAGCGTCGAGCTCTCCCGGCGTAGACGGGTAGTGCGCTGGCCGGAAGATGCGGAAGCCGCGACGACGCAGCTCCGCGAGGTCGCGTCGCGCCAAGCCGTTGGGCAGTGCGCGGCCGAGTCCCGGGTAGTCGTGGTGGCGGTTGATCCCCGCGAGGTCGCGCACGACGTGACCGTTGAGGACGACTTCACCGCCGCGCACCGCGATGTCACGCAGCCCGGCGCGCGCGGTGATCGGGCGCCACGTCGCGGTGCCGACGGGCGTCACGACGACGCGATAGAGCTGCGGCTGCGACAGCGACCAGAGCAGCGGGCGCGGCACCGTGACGACGACGGGGTCGCTTTCGCCGCCCCCAGCTGGTACGACGAAGCGGACCGGCACGCGACTGACGACGGTCTGCTTTCCGGGAGCGATGACGTCGACGAGGGCGTTGACGTACTGCCCCGCGCCCACGGGGTTGACCGTGTCGGCGCGCAGCGTGATGCGCCCATCGGCGGCGCCGTCCGCGGTCAGGCCCACCAGGGCGACGGGCGGCGTGCGCTCGATGCGCACGGGCTGCAGCAGACCGCCCCAGTTCCAGTAGAGGCCGTGGTAGGAGCTGAGCACCGGCTGCACCGACATGCCGAGCGGGGCCATCGCCTGCTGCCGGTGGTCCACGGCGATCGCGACGACGTTGGTCCCGGGCCGGGCTGCGGCGGTGATGTCGACGCGCGCGGGCAGGTAGCCGCCGCGAGTCTGCCCGGCGTAGACGCCGTTGACGAAGACTCCGCAGGTGAAGTAGCACGACTCGATGACGAGCCAAGTACGCGCCCCGTCCTCGGCGGTCGGCAGGTCGACGAGCCGGCGGTAGACGCCGGTGATGCCCTCCCAGTCGTTCCACCGGTCGTCGACCGCACCCAGCGACGACGGCACGAGGACGGTCGGCGACGCCTCTCCGGCGTAGTTGGGCTGGGCTGCCGTCGGCGGCGGCCCGAACGCACGGATCGGAGTGCCGGGGGTCGCGACGAACTGCCAGCCGCCGGTGAGCGGCCAGGTTCCGGTCGGCGGCGCCGGTCGATGGGTTACGACGGTGCGCTCGGCCGCGACGCTGCCGCCCGGCGTCTCCGCGACGGCCCGCAGCGTGTGCGGCCCGGGGTCGAACCACGTGGCGTCGGTGACGGTTCGCCAGCGCGGCGCGACGTGCAGCCGCTTGGCGTAGAGGTCGGTGATCTCCGCGAGCTGGATGTCGTCGAGGAAGTAGCGCACGGCGGTGGTGCCCTCGGGGGCGGCGACGTCGAGGTCGACCAGCCCGCGCACGGCGAGCTCAGTGGGCGCGAGGAACCGCAGCTGGTCGCTCAGGCCCGCGTTGGTGCGCTCGACGACGCCAACGGCCGCCCGCGGCAGCGCGACGACGCAGCCGAGGAGTGCGCCCGCCGCGACGACTGCACGGGCGAGCCGAGAAGTGCGCATGAGGCCGCAAAACTACGCGACTCGCGCGACGACGGAAACTACGGCGGCGGAAACTGGGGCGGCGGACTAGCCGACGTCAGCGAGCTCGCGGGCCTTCAGGTGCAGGTCCAACTTGCGCTTGATGCGCTGCAGCGCGTTGTCGATCGACTTGACGTGGCGGTCGAGCTTCTCGGCGATCTGCTGGTAGCTCTTGCCCTCGACGTAAAGGCCAAGGACCTCCGCCTCGAGATCGGAGAGCACTTCGTCGAAGTGGCGCTGGAGGCCACGGATCCGCTCGGAGGAGATCACCAGGTCGGCCGGGTCGGAGATCGCGGAGTTCGGGATGATGTCGCCGAGAACGCGGTCGCCGTCCTCGTCGGATACGACGGGGCGGTTGAACGAGACGTAGCTGTTCAGCGGACCGTGCTTCTGACGGGTCGCGGTCTTGATCGCGGTGATGATCTGCCGGGTGATGCACAGCTCGGCGAAGGCGCGGAAGCTCGTCTGCAGCTCGACGTTGAAGTCGCGGATGGACTTGTAGAGGCCGATCATCCCTTCCTGGATGATGTCCTCGCGGTCGGCACCGATCAGGAAGTAGGAGCGCGCCTTGACCCGCGCGAAGTTGCGGTACTTCGTCAGCAGCTCCGCGAGGGCGACGTCGTCCCCGGCGCGCGCGGCAAGGACAAGCTCGTCGTCCGACCGTTGGTCGTCGTCGAAACTGTCACGGCTGCGGCGCAAGACGGCCCTTCTCGGGTCCAACGGGAACGCCATATCGTAACCGGCACCGGGCCGGGCTGGCGATCCCTCCGTGGCAGGTAAACGAAGGTCTGACCTGCAGGTGACGACCCCTCCTGCACACCCGGACAGCAGGGCACAATGCGGGCGTGGGCGCCGACGGCTGGGTGACGCGGGCGCGGCGCGTCGACAAGCCGTGGGGCCACGAGGAAATATTCGCCCTGGTCAGCGGTCGGTTCTGCGGCAAGGTCCTGCACGTCAACGCCGGCCACGCGCTGTCGCTGCAGTACCACGAGCGCAAGGACGAGACGATCTCGGTCTACGCCGGCAGCGCCCGCCTGGAGGTCGGCGACCATGAGGCTGCCTTGGAGACGGTCGAGATGGGCCCCGGCGACGCCGTACACCTGGCGCCCGGTACCCGGCATCGCATCACCGCACTGACCGACGTGGTCCTGCTCGAGGCGTCGACAACTGAGCTGGACGACGTCGTGCGACTAGAGGACCGCTACGGCCGCGAGGGGACCTCCGCCCCCTGACGACGGCGCGCGATCTCCGCAAGCGCGATGCCGGCCGCGACCGAGGCGTTGAGCGATTCGGTCTCGGCAGCCATCGGGATCCGGACCGTGAGGTCGCAGGTCTCGCGCACCAGACGGCTGACGCCGCGGCCCTCGGCACCTACGACGAGGACGAGCGGCTCGGTGGCGGCCTCGAGGTCCGCCAGCGGGACGGCACCCGTGGAGTCGAGACCGACGACCAACAGCCCGGCGTCGCGGTAGGCGCGCAGTGCGCGCACGAGGTTGGTCGCGCGCGCGGCGCGCACCCGCGCGGCCGCACCGGCGCTCGCCTTCCAGGCCGCGGCAGACACGCCCGCCGCGCGGCGCTCGGGGACGACGACACCGTGCGCACCGAACGCGGCGGCCGATCGGATGACGGCGCCGAGGTTGTGCGGGTCGGTGACACCGTCGAGAGCAACGATCAGCGCCGGGTTCTGTGTCCGCGCCACGACGGTCAGCAAGTCGTCCGGGTGCGCGTACTCATACGGCGGGATCGTCAGCGCCAGCCCTTGATGGACCGCGCCGCCGGTCGTGCGGTCGAGCACGTTCCGCGCGACGTCACGCACCGGCAACCCACGCTCTACGGCGAGCTTCAGCGCCGTCGTGACGCGCTCGTCGTGGTCGATGCCACTCGCGACGAGGAGCGCGGTCGCGGGCACTCCGGCTCGGAGCGCCTCGACGACGGCGTTGCGGCCGGCGACCGACTCCGGCGCACTCGGGTCGCGCCGACCGGTCGGCGGTCGGCTCGCCCGCGGAGTCGCCGGCGTGGACCGACGGGCGCGCGCCTTCGCGCGCGCTGCGGGATGGCCGGTGCGCTCCTCGGCAGGCGGCGTCGGACCGCGCCCGGACAGCCGGTCGCGGCCCTGCCCGCCGGAGCCAACCGGTGCACCCTTGCGCGCGGACCCGGCCTTGCCGGCCCGGCCACCCTGCCCGCCGCGCTTGATGTTCGCGCGACCTACGCGTCGCGGAGGTGCCACCGCGCACCGCCCGGGGTGTCCTCGACGACGACGCCGGCGGCCTGCAGCCGGTCGCGGATCTCGTCGGCGGCCGCGAAGTCCTGACGCGCGCGGGCGGCCGCACGCTGCTCGAGCGCGACCTCGACGAGCGCGCCAACGGTGCCCGACAGGTTGCCCGCCGCATCCGGCCACTGGCTCACCGGCTCCAGCCCAAGCACGTCGAGGCCGCGCCGGACGACGTCGAGCGCCGCCGCAATACCGAGCTTGTCGCCGTTGTCGGCCAGCAGCGTGTTGCCCGTCGTCACCTGGTCGTGCAGGACGCCCAGCGCGCGCGGCACGCCCAAGTCGTCATCCATCGCGTCGGTGAACGCCGCCCACGCAGCGCCCTCGCCAGGATGCTCGAGCGCCAGCGCCTCCGCGTCGGCGACACCACCGAGCGTGTCCACCGCGCGGCGGACGAAGCCGTCGAGCCGCGCGTAGGCGGCGGCGGCCTCGACGAACGCGTCGGGGGTCAGCTCGATCGCCGAGTGGTAGTGCGCGCTGCCCACCGCGTAGCGCAGCACCTGTGGTCGCACGGTCTCGAGCACGTCGTCGACGAGCAGGAAGTTGCCGAGCGACTTGCTCATCTTCTCGCCGCCGGTCTTGACCAGACCGTTGTGGAGCCAGAAGCGCGCGAACGACGCGGGGTCGTTCGACTCGACCGAGCACACCGACTGCGCGACCTCGTTCTCGTGATGCGGGAAGACGAGGTCCTGGCCGCCGCCATGGATGTCGAAGGGCTGCCCGAGGTACTTCGTCGACATCGCCGAGCACTCCAGGTGCCACCCCGGGCGCCCACGCCCCCACGGCGAGTCCCACCACGGCTCGCCCGGCTTGTGGCCCTTCCACAGCGCGAAGTCGAGCGGGCTGCGCTTGGCGACACCCGGGTCCGGCTCCGTCGAGAGCATGTCGCCGACCCGCTGCCCCGACAACGCGCCGTACGCCGGATACGACGCCACGTCGAAGTAGACGTCACCCCCGGCCGGGTAGGCATGCCGGCCGTCGATGAGGCGCTGGATGAGCGCGTGCATCTCGGGGATGTGGCCGGTCGCGCGCGGCTCTACCGTCGGGGCCAGGATGCCGAGCCGGTCCCACGCCAGCATGAACGCGCGGCTGTTCCGCTCGGCGATCGCCCAGGACGACACGTGCTCCGCGGCGGCCTTGTTGATGATCTTGTCGTCGACGTCGGTGATGTTTCGGACGAACGTGACCGCGTAGCCGCTGGCGAGCAGCCAGCGGCGCAGGATGTCGTAGGCAATCGCGGACCGGGCGTGCCCGATGTGCGGCGGTCCCTGGACCGTGATGCCGCAGACGTAGACGCCGACCTCACCGGCGACCAACGGCTCGAAGGCGCGCGGCGCGCGGGTCAGCGTGTCGTGCAGACGCAGCGGCACAACGACCCCTTGGTCTTACGGCGGCGGAGTCGTCGATGCTACCGACGCACCGCGCGGGTCATTCGTAGAAGAACACTCGCTCGGGCGCGAGCCGCACAGCGACGCGCACGTTGTCCGTGCCGCGGTCGCCCGGATACGGCGTGACGCCGCGGTACTTCAGCGACAGCCGGTCGATGAGGTCCCGGCCGTCCTCCTCGGAGATCGTGACTCGGCCGCGCACCTCGGCGTAGCGATAGGGGTCGGTGAGCGACAAGAGCATCGTCGCCCGCGGGTCGCGACGCAGGTTGCGCTCTTTGCGGCGACCGACGACGGTCGAGAACACGATGACGTCGCCGTCGCGCTCGACCCAGACGACGGACAGCTGCGGGTGTCCGTCCGCGTTGAGCGTGGCGACGGTGGCAAAGCTCGCGGCATCGAGCCAGCTGCGCACCTCGGCGGACAGTTCCGCGGTCAAGTTGCGTCACGGCGTACGACGAGAGCGGTCGCGATAGCGGCCACTCCCTCGCCGCGGCCGGTCAGGCCGAGCCCGTCGGTCGTCGTCGCGGACACCGACACCGGCGCGCCAACCGCCGCGGAAAGCGCCGCTTCTGCTTCCGCGCGGCGGGCGAGCAGCCGCGGCCGCTGCGCGATCACCTGCACGCTGACGTTGCCGACCGCGAACCCGGCGGCTGCGACGTGCTCGACGGTAGCGGCGAGAAACATCACGCCCGCGGCTCCGGCACACCGCGGGTCGGAGACGTCGAAGACCGTCCCAAGGTCGCCGAGACCCGCGGCCGCGAGCAGCGCGTCGCAGCAGGCGTGCGCGGCGGCATCACCGTCGGAGTGCCCGGCCAGTCCGCGCTCGCCGGGCCACTGCAGTCCGGCGAGCCACAGCGGCCGCGTCTCGTCGAACGGGTGCACGTCGACGCCGATGCCGACCCGGGGAACAACGACGGTGGGGTCGACGGCCGGGTCAGCCGCCACGGTGGTCCAGCCGCCGGCGCAGCACGGCCTCGGCAACGACGAGGTCGCCCGGGCGCGTCACCTTGAACGCCTCGTCATGGCCCGGCACGACGACGACGGACGCGCCGACGCGCTCGACGAGGCTGGCGTCGTCAGTGCCGGCGTAGTCGTCGATGACCGCGGCGTCATGCGCCTTGGCGAGCAGCTCGCGGTCGAAGCCCTGCGGCGTCTGCACCATGACGAGGTCGTCGCGCCGCAGCGTCTCGACGACCCGGCCTGTCTCGTCGATGCGCTTGACCGTGTCGGCGACCGCCGTCGCCGGTGTGACCGCGCGGGCGCCATGCAGCACCGCCCCCGCGACGTCGTCGGCAAGCTCGCTCGGCGTCAGCGGGCGCGCGGCGTCGTGCACGAGGACGACAGCGACGTCGCCGGGCAGCGTCTCCAACGCGCGTCGTACCGACTCCTGCCGTGAGTCGCCACCCGACACGACCCGGACCTCCTTGGGCACCTGGTGCGCATCGAGCAGCTCGCGCACCTCGGTCACGTCGTCCGGCGGCGCCGCGACGATGACGAGATCGACGAGTCGGGCCTGCGTCATCGCCCGTACCGCGTGCACGAGCATCGGGACACCGCCAAGCAAGCGCAGCGCCTTTGGTACGCCGGGCCCGAGCCGCTCGCCGCGACCCGCTGCCGGCACGATCGCCGCAACTGTCACAGTCGCCCGCCCCGCGGCCGCATCTCCGCGGGCGATGGCACGCGCGCGGCGTCGCCCGCCGGTTGCGCGAAGACCATGCGGCCGTTCGCGGTCGTGAGGACGCTCGTCACCCGCACCGGCAGCTCGCGGCCGACGTGTGCGCGCGCATGCTCCGCGACGACCATCGTGCCGTCGTCGAGATAGCCGACCGCCTGCCCTGCTTCCTTGCCGGGCTTGAGCAGCAGCACGCTCACCTCGTCGCCCGCCTGTACGGGCGGACGCAACGCCTGGGTGAGCTGGTGCAGGTTCAGCACCGCGATACCGGCGAGCGCTGCCGCCTTCGCCAAGTTGGTGTCGAGCGTCAGCAGTGCGGCCTTGTGGAACAGGCACAGGCGGACCAGCTTGGCGTCGACGTCGGGGACGTCGGGGACGTCCTCGTCGAGCACCTCGATCTCTATGCCGGGCTCCCGGCGTAACACTTCGAGCGTCTCGAGACCGCGGCGGCCCTTGGCGCGGCGGGTGTCGTCGCCCGCGTCGGCCAGACCCTGCAGCTCGTCGAGGACGGGCTTCGCGATGAGCATCGTCCCGTGCAGGAACCCGGCGCGCACGATGTCGAGGATGCGGCCGTCGATGGCGACCGAGGTGTCGACGACGCGCGGCAGCAGCGAGGCGCCCACCCGACGCGGCGCCATGCCGGCGCGGGGGCCGAAGACCGCCAGGATGCCGTCCTGCTTCGACTGACCCACGCGAAAGCCGACCAGCGCGGAAACCGCGAGCAGGAAGCCGAAGACCGGGAACGCGATGAACGCCTGCGGCAGCAGGAAGAGCGGCCAGCCAATGGCCGCGCCGAAGACGACGCCGCAGAGCAAGCCGAACCCACCCGCGAGCAGCGAGTCGGCGGTCACGTCACGCAGGTTGAACTCGACCCGGTCGACCGCAGTGATCGTCGTACGCCCGAGAACGCCACCGATGACGTAGCCGAGGCCGCTGCCGACGATGACCCCGAGGGCAACGCCGTTGAAGGGTCCGAGCAGGTTGCGGCCGGGATCGGTGAGCCCGCCGAGCTGGTAGCCGATGCCCGCGCAGAAGACGATCGCGAGCAGCCGCAGGACTTCGACGACCCCACTGGGCGAGCGACGCTCAGGCATGCCGTCTCCGACGGTTACGCCGGCGGTCGCCGACGGGACGAACTAGGAGGCGAGCACCTCATCGAGGACGGCTTCCGCCTTGTCCTCATTGGTGCCCTCCGCGAGGGCGAGCTCGCTGACGAGGATCTGCCGCGCCTTTGAGAGCATGCGCTTCTCGCCGGCGGAGAGCCCGCGCTCGCGGTCCCGCCGCCACAGGTCGCGAACGACCTCGGCGACCTTGTTGACGTCACCCGATGCGAGCTTCTCGAGGTTGGCCTTGTAGCGGCGCGACCAGTTCGTCGGCTCCTCGGTGTGCGGCGCGCGCAACACGTCGAAAACCTTCTCGAGGCCCTCTTGCCCGACGACGTCGCGAACGCCCACGAACTCGGCGTTGTCGGCCGGCACTCGCACCGTCAGGTCGCCCTGCGCGACCTTGAGGACGAGGTAGACCTTCTCGACTCCCTTGATGGTGCGCTTCTCGATCGCCTCGATCAGCGCAGCA
>JBHELW010000007.1:0-5138 GCA_046262915.1 Mycobacteriales bacterium
CGCGTCCGGCGAGGTCGGCAAGGTCGGCGTAGCGATCGACTCGATCGACGACATGCGGATGCTCTTCGACGGCATCCCGCTCGACCAGGTGTCGACGTCGATGACGATCAACGCCCCAGCCGCGCTATTGCTGCTGCTCTACCAGCTCGTCGCGGAAGAGCAGGGGGTTCCCCCCGACAAGCTCAACGGGACGATCCAGAACGACATCCTCAAGGAGTACATCGCCCGCGGCACCTACATCTACCCGCCGCAGCAGTCGCTCCGCCTCGTCACCGACGTCTTCCGCTACTGCCGCGCGGAGATGCCGAAGTGGAACACGATCTCGATCTCGGGCTACCACATGGCCGAGGCCGGCGCGTCGCCCGCGCAGGAGATCGCATTCACGCTGGCCGACGGCATCGAGTACGTCCGCGCGGCAATCGCGAGCGGCCAGGACGTCGACGAGTTCGGGCCGCGCCTCGCGTTCTTCTTCGTCGCGCGGACGACGCTGCTCGAGGAGGTCGCGAAGTTCCGCGCGGCGCGGCGCATCTGGGCGTCCGTGATGCGCGACGAGTTCGGCGCGAAGGATCCGAAGTCGCTGATGCTCCGGTTCCACACGCAGACGGCGGGCGTGCAGCTGGCCGCGCAGCAGCCCGAGGTCAACCTCATCCGCGTCGCACTGCAGGGGCTCGGCGCGGTGCTCGGCGGCACGCAGTCGCTGCACACCAACTCCTACGACGAAGCCATCGCGCTGCCGACCGTGCGGGCGGCGACCCTGGCGCTACGCACGCAGCAGGTGCTCGCGTACGAGAGCGACGTCACCGCGACCGTCGACCCGTTCGCGGGCTCCTACGCCGTGGAGTCGATGACCGACGACGTCGAGGCCGCGGCGCGCGAGCTGATGGCGAAAGTCGAGGAGCTGGGCGGCGCCGTGGCCGCGATCGAACGTGGCTTCCAGAAGAGCGAGATCGAGCGGTCGGCCTATCGCGTCGCGCAGGGCGTCGAGGACGGCACGCGCGTCGTCGTCGGCGTAAACAAGTTCGTCACGCCCGATGACTACGAGTACGAGCCGCTGCGTGTCGACCCGCAGATCGAGAAGGAGCAGGCCGAGCGGCTGGCGCAGCTGCGCGCGGAGCGCGACGCGTCCGCCGTAGCAGGTCACCTGGATGACCTGCGGGCGGCATCGGCTGGCCGCGACAATGTGCTCTATCCCATGAAGGAGGCGCTCCGCGCGCGCGCGACGGTTGGCGAGGTGTGCAACGCCTTGCGCGAGGTGTGGGGCACCTACCGCCCGCCGGACCTCTTCTAGCTCCCGGGGCTGTCAGGTGGGTGGCGCCGCGCTGCGCGCATGCGCAAGTGTGCGCCAGCCCTCAGTGCCGGCAATCGCCGCAACAACCAGTGCCGCTACGCGGTCCGCCCACCACCAGCCGAGCGTGTTGTTCGCCAGCAACCCGAGCAGGGCGAGGCCGGCCATCATCGCGGCGACTGCCGTGAGAGCGCCGTCGGCTCGCAGCGACGGGCTGCGCAGCTGCGTGCCCAGGCGCCGCTTCCACGTCGCGAGGACTGGCAGGACGAGCAGCGAAACCGCGGCCAGCACCGCGCCGACCGCCGACTGCTCGGGGTGCTCGCCCCCGAGCAGTGCGCGCACCGCTTCGACAGCGAGCGCCGTTGCGAGCGCGGACAGCCCGAGCGACGTCACGCGCGTGGCGAGCCGCTCCACGCGCGCCGCGGCTGCGGGATCACGCCGTTCGGCGTGGAACCGCCAGGCGATGACGATCGACGCGGACATGTCGAGCAGCACGTTGAACCCCAGCCCGACGAGGGCCAGGCTGCCCGCCGCTATGCCCACGCCCGCTGCCGCGACGCCAGACGCGATGCTCCAGCCGATCGTCGCGTAGGACGCGCGCAGCGCCGCGTGCACGAGTCGTGCGCGCTCCGCGTCCCCGGCATCCCGGTTCTTGCCGCTCACGTCGGCAACTGTGTGCGCCAAGCAGCTTGTGCGCGTCCGATTGCGCACAAAGTTCGTAGGGCTCTCAGTCGCGGCTGACGGCGCGCTTGCGGCCGCGCGTCAGGCCGGCCTTGATGAGGTCGCGGTTGAGCAGACCGATGACGTCCTGTCCGATCTCCTTCGGGCATACGGCGGAGCACTCGCCGATGTTCGTGCAGTTGCCGAAGCCCTCGCTGTCGTGTTGCACGACCATGCGCGTGACCCGGTCGTAGCGCTCGGGCGCGCCCTGCGGCAACAGCCCGAGGTGCGCGACCTTCGAGCTCATGAAGAGCATCGCCGAGCCGTTCGGGCACGCCGCGACGCACGCACCACAGCCGATGCACGCCGCCGCGTCCATTGCCGCGTCGACCCGCTCCTTCGCGATCGGCGTCGCGTTCGCCTCCGGCGCGCTGCCGGTCGACACCGAGACATAGCCACCGGCCGCGATGATGTGGTCGAACGCCGAGCGGTCGACGCAGAGATCCTTGAGCACGGGGAACGGCGTGGCGCGCCACGGCTCGAGCCAGAGCACGTCGCCGTCCTTGAAGTGGCGCATGTGCAGCTGGCACACGGTCGTCGCCCGCTCGGGGCCATGCGCGATGCCGTTGACCATGAACCCGCACATCCCGCAGATGCCCTCGCGGCAGTCGTGGTCGAACGCGATGGGGTCACGACCCGCGCTGGCCAAGCCCTCGTTGACGACGTCGAGCATTTCCAGCATCGACATGTCGGGGTCGGCTTCGACCTGGTGCGTTTCGAAGAACCCCTCGGTGTCGCGTGCCGACTGCCGCCAGACGTGCAGCGTGAGCCTCACTTGTAGCTCCGCTGCGCCGGATGCACGTAGTCGAACGTCAGCGGTTCCCGGTGCAGGATCGGCTCCTTGCCGGCACCCGCGTACGCCCACGCCGCGACGTAGCTGAAGTTGGCGTCGTCGCGCTGCGCCTCGCCCTCCGCGGTCTGACTCTCCTCGCGGAAGTGCCCGCCGCATGACTCGGTGCGGTGCAGCGCGTCGATGCACATCAGCTCGGCCAGCTCCATGAAGTCCGCGACCCGCCCGGCGTTCTCCAGCGACTGGTTGAGGTCAGCGCCAGTGCCGGGAACCATCACGTTCTGCCAGAACTCCTCGCGCAGCTCCGGGATGCGCGCCAGCGCCTTGCGCAAGCCGGCCTCGTTGCGCGCCATTCCGCAGTAGTCCCACATGACTTGACCGAGCTCGCGGTGGAAGGACATGACGGTGCGGCGGCCGTTGATCTCGAGCAGGCGCTTGGTGCGCGCCGTCACCTCGGCCTCGACGACACCGCACGCCTCCGCGGACAGGTCGCTGCGTGCGGGCGTCGTGCCGGCGAGGTAGTTGCCGATCGTCGACGGCAGCACGAAGTAGCCGTCGGCGAGCCCCTGCATGAGCGCGCTCGCGCCGAGACGGTTGGCGCCGTGGTCGGAGAAGTTGGCCTCGCCCGCGACGAAGAGCCCGGGGACGGTGCTCTGCAGGTTGTAGTCCACCCACAGTCCGCCCATCGTGTAGTGCACGGCGGGGTAGATGCGCATTGGGACGGCGTAGGGGTCCTCGCCGGTGATGCGCTCGTACATGTCGAAGAGGTTGCCGTAGCGCTCGCGGATGAGCTCTACGCCGAGCCGCTTGATCGCGTCCGCGAAGTCGAGGTAGACGCCGAGCCCACCAGGCCCCACACCGCGGCCCTCGTCGCATACCGCCTTCGCCGCGCGGGACGCGACATCGCGCGGCACGAGGTTGCCGAAGCTCGGGTAGCGCCGCTCCAGGTAGTAGTCACGGTCGCCTTCCGGGATCTGTCCCGGTGCGCGCGTGTCGCCGGCCTTCTTCGGCACCCAGACCCGGCCGTCGTTGCGCAGCGACTCGCTCATCAGCGTGAGCTTCGACTGGTGCTCGCCGGACACCGGGATACACGTGGGGTGGATCTGCGTGAAGCACGGGTTCGCGAAGTAGGCACCGCGCTTGTGCGCGCGCCAGATCGCCGTCGCGTTGGACCCCATCGCGTTCGTCGACAGGTAGTACGCGTTGCCGTAGCCACCGGTCGCCAGCACGACCGCGTCGCCGGTGTAGGACCGGATCTCGCCGGTCACCATGTCGCGCGTCGTGATGCCGTGTGCCTTGCCGTCGAGCAGGACGACGTCGAGCATCTCGGTGCGGGTGTTCATCTCGACCGTGCCGAGCTGGATCTGCCTTTCCAGCGCCTGATACGCACCGAGCAGCAGCTGCTGACCCGTCTGGCCGCGCGCGTAGAAGGTGCGCGACACCTGCGCGCCACCGAACGAACGCGTGTCGAGCAGTCCGCCGTACTCCCGCGCGAAGGGCACACCCTGCGCGACGCACTGGTCGATGATGTTCACCGACAGCTGCGCGAGCCGGTAGACGTTGGCCTCCCGCGCGCGGAAGTCGCCGCCCTTCACCGTGTCGTAGAAGAGCCGGAAGATGCTGTCGCCGTCGTTGCGGTAGTTCTTCGCGGCATTGATGCCGCCCTGTGCGGCGATGGAGTGCGCGCGGCGCGGGCTGTCCTGGTAGCAGAAGCACTTCACGTGGTAGCCGAGCTCGCCGAGCGACGCGGCGGCGGACGCTCCGGCCAGCCCGGAGCCGACCATGATCACGGTGTACTTGCGCCGGTTCGCTGGGTTGACCAGCTTGAGGTTGAACCGGTGGGTGTCCCACTTGTTCTCGATCGGACCGGCGGGGATCTTTGCGTCGAGCATCGGGTCGGGCGGGATCCGCGCCGTCTCGGTCGGTGTGGCCGTCGCGCGATCAGCCGCGCTGAGCTGCTCCGCGGGCTGCTCGTCGGGCGCTACGCCGGAAGTCCCGCCGGTCGCGCCACCCGTCTCGCGGGTCGCGTCGGCGTTGACGAGCTCGCCCTCCGGCGGCAACGACATGCCGCCACCACTGTCGCTCATGAGCCGATGAAGCCGAAGAGAATCGCGGCCGGCCCGGAGAGGTAGCCGACGACCAGCAGGCCCGCCGACCCCATCGCCACGAGCCGCGCGAGGTGGCGATAGCGGCCGGCGGCACCGAGGGTCTGCACCATGCTGTTGAAGCCGTGGTGCACGTGCGCGCCGAGCGCGACCATCGCGACCGCGTAGGCCACGAAGACATACCAGTGCTGGAAGCCGCGCACCATGTTGCCGTAGGCGTCGCCGGGCTCGAAGCCGG
>JBHELW010000008.1:0-3772 GCA_046262915.1 Mycobacteriales bacterium
CTGCGCCTCGCGCCGGGGGTTGCCGTCCCAGGCCCAGATCGGGCCGGTCACGCTGGCGCCGCCGTTCCAGTAGAGCAGGTTGGTGCCGCCCGCGTCGTAGTCCAACGCCTGGATCGCGATCTGGTCGAGCGTGATGATCCGCGCGTCGACGCGCTCGGCGGAGTTGAACTGCACGAGCGCGCTCTGCTGACCGCCGGGTCCATTGCTACGACACATCTCGGCCGCGACGATGACGTCGGTCACCGGCCGCCACGTCGCGCTCCGCCAGGTGCACCCCGTCTCAGGCGCCGCCGTCACGGTGCCCGCGCCACCAGTCGCGTCGGCGATCACGAGGTCCGGCGCGGAGTCGCCGTGTGACGCCACGAAGACGAGCCGCGCGGCGTCGGCGCGCCAGCCGATCGTGCCGCGCAGGTCGACGTCGACCAGATGCGCGGCGACGCGCTCCGTGCCGGCCGCGAGGTCGCGGACGACAACGTCGACGCCGGTTCCGCCTTGCGCGCAGCGCGCGATGGCATAGGCCAGCTTGGAACCGTCCGGACTCAGCACCGGGTGCGAGGCCGCACCGTGTCCCGCGTCGACGAGCTGCACCGGTTTGCCACCGTCCGCGGGCACCTGCCAGATGGCGCTGGCGCACGTGCCGGCGCCCTGCGCGTAGACGACCGATTTGCTGTCCGCGCTCAGTTGCGCGTCGTAGGCACCGCCGCCGGGCTGCGCGTACGTGAGATAGCGGGCCGGCCGGCCGGTCGACGTCGAGAAGACGGCGACGCGACCGTCGGTGACCGCGACGAACGTCGTTGGCGCCGGGGGATACGTGGGCGCGAAGGGCGAGGGCTCGCCGCGGGTGCTCTGGAAGTCGACAGCGACGGCGGTTGCCGACGCGAGGCTGCCGTCGCGGTCGCTGCGCATCGTCGCAAGTACGAGACCGCTGCCGGTCGCTGCATCGGTGAAGGTCACCGACGCGTGCCAGGGCATCTCCATGCCGGCCGCCACGCCGGTCACCGAGCCCAGCGACCGGGCAGGCTGGATCGACACCTCGTCGACGTCGAGCCGGATCGACTGGTGCACGCCGTCGACCCGGCCGTTGACGTCGAGCGGTGAGGTGATTGTTGCCTCGCCCCGCGGTGACGTGATGGTGAGGCCCTGGCTGCCCCGCGCCGCGGTCACCAGCCACGGCCCGTCGGCGCCGAATCGGCGGAGCTCGATGGTCGCCACCGGCTGGCGTTGCGCCACCGGCAATGACCTCGGCGCCGAGAGCTGGAACGCAGCCACGCCGTCACGCGCGGCGGCGTCACAGTCGGCCGGTGCACATGCGGCGACGACGACGCTCGTCGGGTCAGGCAGCACGCGGTTGACGAACGCCTGCGTCGCGCTCTTCGCGTCGCGCAGCGCGGGGGCGCGCTGCGGGTCGGCACGCCAGGCGTCGACCTCGGCTTCGTGCGTCAGCGGCCACAAAGTCGCGAGCCGCGAGTCCGTCGCCGGTGCGACGGTCGGCGCGCCCGAGTCGGGGCTTGGCGTCGGGCTGCCGTTCGCGGGCGGCACGATCAGCCGCGACGGCGCTGCGGTCAGCCGCCCGTTGACCGCCACCCCACCGGCGACGAGCGCTACGACGGCCGCAAGCGACATCGCCGTGCGCTGCCACATCACCCGGCGCCGCCGCACCGCGATGCCGTCCGTGATGCGGCGGTACCCATCGGGCGACGGCTCGACCTGAGTTGCGTGCTCGTGCAGCGCCTGGCGCAGCTTGCTCTCGGTGCTCATCGCTCCGACTCCAGCATCGTGGTCATGGCGGCGAGCCCGCGATGTGCGTAGGACTTGACCGCGCCGTTGGAGACCCCCATGGCTGTCGCGATCTCGCTCTCGGACAGGTCGCCGTAGTAGCGGAGCACGAGGGCTTCACGCTGCCGCGCTGGCAACCGGCGTAACGCGGCGACGACGGCCGCGCGCTCGGCCTGCTGCTCGGCGCCGTACTCCGCGCTCGGTGCGTCGGGCATCGGCCGGGGCGCGTGCTTGCGCGCGACCAGCCGGCGCCGCATCCGCGACCGGGCCAGGTTGACGACGGTGGTGCGCAGGTAGGCAAGCGCCTTGTCCTCGTCCCGGATACGCCGCCACGCCAGGTGCATGCGGATGTAGGCGTCTTGGACGACTTCCTCGCTGGTGCCGGTGTCGTCGAGGAGCAGCGCGGCGAGCCGGACGAGCGACCGGTAGTGCGCCGCGTACAGCGCGCTGAGCGCGCTGTCGACCGCAGCCGCGCGGGGGCGCTGTGCTCTCTCGGTCGCCACGGCTTCGATCATGTCCGGTATGACGCGGATCGCCGGTGATTGGTTGGCGCAAACGGCCGTCAAAATGCGATCTGCGACCTAGGATCGGCAGCGAGCCGCCGGGTCGTTCGCCGCGGCGATGCGGGACCGGGGTGGGGATGCGGCAGAGCAAATTGACGGTCGTCGGTGCGGCGATCGCGAGCGTCGTGCTCGCCGCGTGTGCGGTCGCGCTCGGCGCGCCACTCGTGGCTGGGCCACACGCTCGCCGGGCCGTCGCGTCGCCCTTGCCGACACCCTCGGAGTCGCCAACTCGTCCGACGCCGGCGCCGTCTCTGAGCATCGTCCGGTCACCGACGCCGACCGCCGAGCCGTCCGACGTAGAACCCGAGACGCCGTCGCCGACGCCATCGCCGAGCCGGACGCGGCACCGCGCACGCCGCCCGAGCGCGGCACCGCGCCGCTCACCTACTCCCGCGGCGGTCATGACGACGCTTGCGCCCGACGGCACGGCGGAGTCGTGGACTCCGTCGCCCGCCGATGAGGACAGTGCGCTCCCAACCAGCGCGCCGCGTCTCGAGACGGCCGCGCACGGCACCGACCGACTGCGCTACTACGGTTTGCTCGTGCTCGGACTTGCGGTGCTCCTCGGCATCGGTGGCGTAGCCGGGCTGCTGCTCACTCGCGAGCCGAGGGCCTGGTGACGACCGACTGTCTCTTCTGCCGAATCGTCGCCGGCGAGATTCCAGCGCAGGTCGTTCGAGAGACCGCGACGACCATTGCGTTTCGTGACATCGACCCGCAGGCACCGACGCATGTGCTCGTGGTGCCGCGTGAGCACTACGCCACCGTCGCCGAGCTCGCCGCGGCGGATGGCGGCCTCGTCGGCGACCTGGTGGCGGAAGCCGTCGCGATCGCGGCGAGCGAAGGCATCGCCGAACGCGGCTACCGGCTGGTCTTCAACACGGGCGTCGCCGGTGGCCAGACGGTCGACCACGTCCACTGTCACCTGCTGGGCGGACGTCAGATGACGTGGCCACCGGGATGATCATGGACCGGTACCATCGTCGGTAGCCGATGAGGAGAGCAGGCGCCGACCCCAGCGTGGGTGAGACCACACAGCACGTGCAGACGCGCATCGTCGTCCCGGGCGCACACCAGATGGTCAGCCTGCTCGGTCAGCGCGACGAGCTGCTCCGCGTGATCGAAGCCGCGTTCCGGTCGGACATTCACGTGCGGGGCAACGAGATCACCATCACCGGCGACGCCGCTGAGAACGAGCTGGCAGCGCGGCTCTTCGAAGAGCTCATCAGCTTGCTCGACAACGGCGATGTCCTCACCCGCGAGACCGTCGACAGCACCCTGTCGATGCTCAACAACCCCGCAGCCGAGCGGCCGGCCGAGGTGCTCAGCTTCAACATCCTGTCGAGCCGCGGCCGCACGATCCGCCCCAAGACGCTCAACCAGAAGCGCTACGTCGACGCGATCGACCGGCACACGATCGTGTTCTCGATCGG
>JBHELW010000009.1:0-5843 GCA_046262915.1 Mycobacteriales bacterium
GGCGCGAACCTTCATCTGGGCACCCCCGGGAGAGACACAGTTCCCGGGTGGGCTTCGACGGACCACGCCGCGTTCCTGCCGCGCGATACTTCCGGCGTAGCCGCACAAGGAGGGGCCGCCGCCGATGGGTCGTCTCGCGCAAACCGAGGGGCTGACCGACGTCCAGCTGGAGATCCTGCGCACCGTTCACGACTTCGTGGACAAGGAGATCCTGCCGTTCGCGACCGACCTCGAGCACAAGGACGAGTTCCCCGAGGCGATCGTCGACGGAATGAAGGAGATGGGTCTCTTCGGGCTGATGATCCCGGAGGAGTACGGCGGGCTCGGCGAGTCGCTCCTCACCTACGCGCTGGTAGTGGAAGAAATCGCGCGCGGCTGGATGAGCATCAGCGGGGTCATCAACACCCACTTCATCGTGGCCTACATGGTCAAGCAGCACGGCACCGACGAACAGAAGCAGCGCCTGCTGCCGAAGATGGCGACGGGCGAGGTCCGCGGCGCGTTCTCCATGTCGGAGCCGGGCTGTGGCTCCGATGTGTCGGCGATCAAGACGCGCGCGGTCGCGGAAGGCGGCGACTACGTCGTCAACGGCCAGAAGATGTGGGTGACCAACGGCTTGCGCGCCTCGGTGGTCGCACTGCTGACCAAGACCGATCTCGGCGCGGACTCGGTCTACAAGAACATGACGACGTTGCTCGTCGAGAAGCAAGCCGGCAACCCGCAGCAGGGTGGGCTGACCATTCCCGGCCAGATCGACAAGATGGGCTACAAGGGCGTCGAGACCACTGAGCTCATCTTCGACAACCATCGAGTGCCCGCATCGTCGGTCCTCGGCGGTGAGGCGGGGCTCGGTCGCGGCTTCTACCAGATGATGGATGGCATCGAGGTGGGCCGGGTCAACGTCGCGGCGCGCGGGTGCGGGGTTGCGTTGCGCGCTTTCGAACTCGCCGTCGACTACGCGCAGCAGCGCGAGGCGTTCGGCAAACCGATTGCGCAGCACCAGGCGGTGATGTTCCGTCTCGCCGACATGGCGACGAAGGTCGAGGCGGCGCATCAGCTGATGGTGATGGCAGCGCGGAAGAAGGACTCCGGCGAGCGCAACGACGTCGAGGCGGGCATGGCGAAGTACCTCGCGTCGGAGTACTGCGCTGAGGTGGTGCGCGACAGCTTCGTCATCCACGGCGGCTATGGCTACTCGAAGGAGTACGAGATCGAGCGGCTCTATCGCGAGGCGCCGATGCTTCTCATCGGCGAAGGCACGAGCGACATCCAGAAGATGATCATTGGGCGTGGCTTGCTGAAGGAGTACGCGCGCCGCCAGTGAATCGAGGTCTCGTGAAAGCAGTCGTCGGCGCGACCGTCGTTTTATGCCTTGCTCTGCCTGCGGCCGCCGCCGCCGCGCCGGCGAAGCCGCTCTGCAATCTCGTCGTCGACGACGCCGGCGACGCGGCGCCACTCCCGTTCGTTCCTGTTCCCGCCGACCCGACGCTGGATCTGCTGAGCGGTGACGTTGCGGGCGACTCGTCGTGGTTCACCGTCGTATTGCGAGTGGCAGACCTCAACCCAACTCCGCCACCGCCCTTCGATTACGACTACAACTTCATTCTGTCGACGGGCGAGGAAACGCTGCAGTTCGCTGCAGCCGTGACGTTCGGCGCGCCGGCGCGCTACTCGGTCTCAGCGGACGAGCAAGGGTTCGGTATTGATCATCTCGGCCAGAGTCAGCAGCTACCGGTCCGTGTCATCGGATCCATGAGCGCTGCGCGCAACGAGATCCGGATGTCCGTGCGGATGCGCGAGCTCGCCGCGCATACTCACGTGCGAGTGCGGCGAGCCGTGGGAGAGTTCTTCCTCTTTGCCGCGCAAACGGTCGCGAACACCGGAGCCTCGTCAGACTCGGCCAGTGGACGCGATCCGTATCGAGTCGGCGCGCGATCGTGTGTCAAACCTGGCCCTGCGGCATGATCCGCCGCACGCTCGCAGCGGCACTGCTGGTGGTAAGTGTTGTCCCGGCCGCCGGTCGAGCAGCCGGCGCGTCGCGCGGTTGCAACCTCATTACTGACAAGCGCGGCGATGACGCATACGTCACGCCCACTGACCCCGGGGTAGACGTCGTCAGCGGGGACGTCGCCGCCGACGCGACGTGGCTCACGGTCGTCATTCGGCTGGCGGGACCTCCGGGCCCTTCCGCGTTGGCCCCGGTCGGGGCGTGGTACACGTTCGGATTCGCGACTGGCGACGTCAACATGGCTCTCAGCGCGACGCTCAATCTCGGAATGGCTCCGGTGTACTCGCTCCACACCGAAATTGATGGGGAGCAGGCACGGCAGCCTGTCGGCGTAGAGGGCCGTATCCGGAACTCGGAGATTTCGATGTCGGTGCGGATACGTGAGTTGCGTGGGTTTGCTCGCGTTGCACGCGGTTCTGTCGTGCGTCGGCTACGTGTCGAGACCAATCGCTCCGCGTCACCCGGAGACCCGGCTTTCGGCGTCGGTGCTGACACCGCGTGGACAGCCAACACCTACACCGTCGGTGCGGGGTCCTGCGTGGCACCGTTACCGATTGGCGCCACGTCGTCGACCGCTGCGTGCCCCCTCGTCTTGGACCCGAACGGCGACGATGTCGACTGGGTAGTCGGTGGCTTCGGTGCGGGCATCAGCGAGGAGACGCTCGACCTGCGCAGCGCGGACATCGGCGCGAATCGCGATTGGTTCACGGTCGTGATTCGCGTGCAACGACTGACTCTGCCCGCTGCGACATCGCCAGCGGGTGTGATGTACACGTTCGCACTGTCGACGGGCGAGGAAACGCTCGAGTTCCTCGCCGCGGCCGAGGTCGGGTCGCCCGCGCGCTATCAACTCCGTTCGCTCACGACCACCGGGACAAACGACGCCTACCTCGTCGCGCCGACCCCGCTGCCCGTTCCCGTCGTCGGGTCGATGGACCCACGGACCAACGAGATTCGCATGTCCGTCCGTCGCCGAGAAATCGAGCGTGTGACCAAGCTGAGAGAGGGCGGCCTCGTGCGCGTTCGTCAGCTCTATTCATGGCGGTCGGTACCGCTCGGTCCGGACTCTTTCGTCGCGTCGGCAGACGAGGCGACAGGCGATCTGACCTACCGCGTCGGCCGTCCGGGCTGCATCACTGCAGGGCCCAAGAACTGACGCTGCAGCGTTGGGTCACCCGGGCGCGCGCTGTCGCGCGTAGCGCCCGTACCTAACGCTCGCCGGAAACTCCGCGTCGCGCGAGCGACTCGCAGTTTCCGACGTTGCTGCTCTAGCCCGCAGCATCGGGGAGGAGCCCGCGCACTCGCGACCTCGCGGTGGCGATGGCTCGGCGGGCGTCGACCCGCTCGAGCGGAGCCCACGCGAGGAGGCACATGACGTGCGGCAGGAAGATGATCGTGATCGTCGCGAACGTCACCACGTGGAACAGAACGGCCACGACGACGTAGGCGTGGCCGAGGCGGTTGCGCAACAACATCAGGGGTGAGCACGTCTCGAAGGCGAGGATGCCCCACTGCGCGGCGACGAGCACGCTTGGGTAGTCGAGCAGTGGGTGTCCGAGGAAGGTGCCGCGCCGGATGACCGCCGTGGTGAACGTCGCACCGTTCGCCCAGTTCAGGCCGTCGCCGAAGCGGAGCTTCGCGACTGTGGCCAGCAGGTAGGTGAGTACGACGGCGAGCTGGATGCAGCTGATCGCCCAGCCGCTCGCGCTGTCCTCCCGCTCGTCGCACCAGCGCGCCGCACCGACCGTGGGCATCACCGCGAGCGCGACGAGGAACGCGAAGCGGTCGTGGTCGACCTTGCCGTAGGACATCGCGATGAACATCCACGTCGTGTAGAGCCCGAAGACCGCCCAACCCAGCAGCCGCGGGGCTCGGCCGGTCGCGGCCGCGACCGCGGCGACGAGGAGAAGCACCTCGATGAGGCGTATCGACAACGCCGTGGGTGCCGGGAGGTGCAGCACGCGCGCGACGAAGAGCGGCTGGTAGAGCGAGGCGGGGACGTCCGCATGCCGGGCGACCCAGGTGGTCGTCAGCAGCACGTCGACGGGGATGAAGAGATAGAGCACGGTGCGCAACGCGGCCACGCGGCCACGCGCGACCGGCGCAAACAACCGGTCAGTCATCGCGCCGCCCAGCGCGCGAGCTCACGGTCCGACTCGCCCACCCGCCGGCCATCGACGATCTCGTACGACGTCTCCATCAGCCGGATCTCGACGAGCCGTGGCGCTGCAGGACGCACCTGCGCCCGGGCGTCGGCCAATGCGGCGAGCCGTGCCGGCTCGGCGATGAACCGGCGCACCTGGCCCTCGACCTCCGCGCGGCGCAGCCCGAATGAGCTCATCGGCAACCGCGTCTCGGCACCACCGTCAGAGCGGCCGACGACGTAGACGGCGTGTGCCACTCCGTAGTGCGGGTCGATGCGGTAGGCGAACATCACGAAGGGCCCGAACGGGAAGTGGTCGTCGTGCCCGACAGCGCTGCCCACGAGCAGCAGCGCGAGGACAACGCACGTCGCGGCGACTCTCGTCCGGCGACCCGCAGGGGTCATGACGTGGTGTCGTCGCGCAAGCTCGCGACGCAGCGCGCGGGATCGGGGACCTGCAGGACGATCCGGCGTAGCCGCTTCGCGCGACGCTGGATGACCACGACCGACCGTGCCCGGTAGACGCACCACAGCTGCCAGCCGGCCTCGTAGCGGTAGTACCAGCCGGAGTGGACGAAGAACGGCACCCACGTTCCGCAAAGCCGTATCCCCAACTCCCGCCGCGCGAAGCTGTACGGCTCAACCGTGACGCTCACGACATCCGAAAGAGGCGTGCGGGCCCCGGTGCTGAACGAAAAGACGGCGTCCCAGCCACCGAGCTGGACCACCAGCTCGTCGCCTTCGAGGAACACGTCGACGGACATGGCTCGGCTAGCGTAGGCACATGCAGTTCGGCCGGTACTTCGAGGAGTTCGAGGTCGGCGCGACCTATAAGCACTGGCCCGGCAAGACCGTGACCGAGTACGACGACCACTTGTTCTGCCTGCTCACGATGAACCACCACCCGTTGCACCTGGACGCGAACTACGCGGAGAAGACGACGGAGTTCAAGCGCAACGTGGTCGTCGGCAACTACATCTACTCACTCGTCCTCGGCATGAGCGTGCCGGACGTCAGCGGCAAGGCGATCGCAAACCTCGAGGTCGAGTCACTGAGACACGTCGCGCCGACCTTTCACGGGGACACGATCTACGCCGAGACGACCGTGCTCGACAAGACCGAGTCGAAATCCAAGGACGACCGCGGTGTGGTCTACGTCGAGACCAAGGGTTACAACCAGGACGGCACGCTGGTCTGCATCTTCCGCCGCAAGGTGATGGTGCCGAAGCGGACGTACGGCGAAGCTCGAGGCGGAGAGCAACCCGGCCGGCCCGAGCTGCGCGAGAGTCCCTAGTTGCTAGACCGCACCCATGCGCTGCAGTTCGTCGAGTAGTCCTGGTGTCAGCTCAAGCGTTTGGAGCACGTCGGGCGCGCACCAGCAAGCCTCGAGTGCGTCATCGCCGGCTTGTAACGCACCCCCGGTCACCGTCGCGGCGAAGTCGTAGATGAGGTAGTCACCGACTTGGACCGTGCTGAGCAAGTCGCCCACGATGACGTCCAGCCCGGTCTCCTCGCGGACCTCGCGCACACACGCTTCCGCGGCGGTTTCGCCGGGCTCGACGCGACCACCCGGCAACGACCACAGGCCACGGGACGGCTCGTGCCGGCGCCGCACGAGCAACAGTCGTCCGGAGTCGTCTCGGATGACGGCGCCAGCACAGGGCAGACCACCCACTTGGAGCAGCCTAGGAA
>JBHELW010000010.1:0-1675 GCA_046262915.1 Mycobacteriales bacterium
GAGCGCGGAGTCAGTGGCGCCGACGGCGACCAGCCGGCAGCCGCGCCGCGCCGCCTCGTCGAACGCCGACAGCGCCTCTTCCGTCGTTCCGGAGCACGAGGTGACCGCGACGACGTCCGCCGGGCCGACCCAGCCGGGCAGGAGATATCCCCGGTGGGTCACCACCGGGACCGGCGCGCCCGGACCAGCGACCGCCGACAGCACGTCGCCGGCGACCCCCGACCCGCCCATGCCCGCGACGACGAAACCGCGCGGGCGTTCGCTCTCGTCGAGTGCAGTCAGGTCGACTTCCGCGGCGCGGAGCGCGGCGGCGCGCAGCTGCGCGGGTGCACTGGCAACCGCGCGCAACATCTCGCCCGGGTCGCGGGCGGCGAGCGCCGTCGGGTCGTCCAGCAGCGCGTCGTCGACCGTGACCGTCACGCCGGGCGGGTCGCCTCGTCGACGAGCAGCACCGGGATGTCGTCGCGCACGGGGTAGCGCAGACCGCACCCCGTGCAGTTCAGCGTGGAGTTCGCGTCGTCGACCTCCAGCGGCGCGTGGCAGTCGGGACACGCGAGGATCTCCAGCAGCGACGGGTCGAGGTTCATCGGGTGCCTTTCGTCGGGGCAATCAGTGTGCCGGAGCGCTCTGGTTGCGTACGAGAGCCAGCACCTCGTCGCGCACCCGCTCCATGGTCGCGCGGTCTTCGGCTTCGGCATTTAGCCGCAGCAACGGCTCGGTGTTGGAGGGTCGCAGGTTGAACCAGGCCCCACCCGTCGGCAGCTCGACGGTGAGCCCGTCCAAGTGGTCGATGCGTACGCCGGGCCGGTCGGCGTAACGCTCCTCGACCGCGGCGAGGACAGCCGCTGGGTCACCGACGCGCGAGTTGACCTCCCCCGACGCGACGTAGCGCTCATATGCAGACATCAGCGACGAGAGCGGCTGCTCGACTTCGGCCAGCGCGGCGAGCACATGCAGCGCGGCGAGCATGCCGGAGTCGGCGCGCCAGAAGTCGCGGAAGTAGAAGTGACCGGAGTGCTCCCCGCCGAAGACCGCGCCGGTCTCGGCCATCGTCGCCTTGATGAACGAGTGGCCGACGCGGCTGCGCACAGGCCGGCCGCCGTGCTCGCTGACGATCTCCGGTACTGCACGCGAGCAGATCAGGTTGTAGATGACGGCGGACCCCGGCTCCCGTGCGAGCTCGCGCGTCGCGACCAGAGCGGTGATGGCCGAGGGCGAGACTGCGGTGCCGCGCTCGTCGACGACGAAGCAGCGGTCGGCGTCACCGTCGAAGGCCAAGCCGATGTCAGCGGACTCGGCGACGATCCGCCGCTGCAGGTCGACGAGGTTCGCCGGCTCGATCGGGTTGGCCTCGTGGTTGGGGAAGCTGCCGTCGAGCTCGAAGTACATCGGGACGAGCTCGAAGGGCAGCCGCGCGAAGACGACGGGCACCGTCAGTCCGGCCATGCCGTTGCCCGCGTCGACGACGACGCGCAGCCGGCGGCTGGCACGCAGGTCGACGAGTGAGTGCAAGTGTTCGGCGTAGGCGTCGACGACCGCCTGTTCGCGCACGGTCCCGCGGTGCGCCGGCTCGTGCGCGACTCCGTCGACGTTGACGAGGTCGCGCAGCACGGTGAGCCCGCTGTCCTCGCCGACCGGTGCAGCAGCGGCCCGGCACAGCTTGATGCCGTTGTAC
>JBHELW010000011.1:0-9866 GCA_046262915.1 Mycobacteriales bacterium
GCGGGGTCATCGGCGGTCGCTGCGCCAGGGACGCAACGGCGGCCGCGCGGGCCACTAGCTGCGCATTGTCGCGCACCGGCTCGCCCGCGGCGAACGTGAGCGTGTCCTCCATGCCCACCCGGGGGTGTCCGCCGGCCGCGATGGTTGCGAGCAACACGGGCACCGCGCTCCGCCCGATACCCGTCGCCGAGAACGTCGCGCCCGGGGGCAGCTGGCTCACCAGGTGGGCCAGCGACGGCACGGTGCCCGGCATGCCGCCCGGCACGCCGAGGACGAAGTCGACGTGCACGTGGCCGTTGTACGGCGGACCGTGCCGGTCGAGCAGACGGTGCAGCGCCTCGAGGTGGCCGGCGTCGAAGACCTCGAACTCCGGCAGGATCCGGCGCGCGTGCATCTCGGTGTAGAGCTCGACGACCAGCGGCCACGGGTTGTCGAACACCTCGTCGCCGAAGTTGACCGAGCCACAGGTGAGGCTCGCCGACTGTGGCGCGCAGTCGAGGACGGCGACCCGGGCCCGCGGGTCATCGCCGACCGCGCCACCGGTTGAGACCTGCACGACGAGGTCCGTCGACTCGTTGAGCGCGGCGATGGCCTCGCGATAGCGCGTGACGTCGATCGTCGAGCGCCCGCCCTCGTCGCGCACGTGCACGTGGACGAGAGCGGCGCCCTCGGCCTCGCAGGCCTTCGCCGTAGCGACCAGTTCTTCGATCGTGACCGGGAGGGCGGGTGCCTTGGCCTTGTCGGTCTCGGCGCCGGTCGGCGCGACCGTGATCATCGTGGCCGCTGTCACGTCGGCGATGTTGTCATGCAGCACCGGGGTACCGTTGCGCCATCCGGCTCAACGTGCCTCGGCACACTGCCGATGGTTGACCGGAGGTGGTCTCGAGCCACGTCGATGTCGCGTGCGTTGGAGGTGGCCGTGCTCAAAGGCGACCTCACCGCGACACCGCTGCCGGAGATCCTCGCGTCGCTCGCGGAGACCGAAGCCGCCGGCTGCCTGCATGTCACGAACGACGACGGCGAGGAAGCGCTCGTCTACGTCAAAGGCGGGCTCGTCTACGCGACGTTCGTGCCAGGCCGGCGCGCGCATCTCGGCGCGCGGCTGGTCTCGTCCGGCGCGCTGGCGCCGGAGGCGCTCGAAGAGGCGCTCGAAGCCCAGGCGACCGAGCTGCAAGGCTGGCGGCTCGGCGAGCTGCTCGTCCACCTCGGCTACGTCGAGCGCGCGACGGTCGAGGCGTTCATGCTGGAGCAGGTCCGCGACGCGTGCTTCGAGCTGTCGCGATGGACGACCGGGCAGTGGAAGTTCCGCAAGAACGAGAAGACGCGCGGCGACATGGCCACCTCCGCCACGGTCGCCGACCTGCTGGCCGAGGTGCACGAGCGCGAGCTCGAGTGGGCCGTCATGCGCCCGGTGGTCCAGGGTGCCGAGGCGATACCGATGCTGTCCGCGGGCGGAGTCGCATCGCCGGAGTTCGTTCTCGACCAGGACCAGTGGGCACTGCTGTGCAAGGTCGACGGCGAGCGCTCGCTCGCGCAGCTCGCGCGCGACTGCGGGTTCACCGACTTCGAGGCGGCGCGGATCGTGCACAGCCTGGTGCGCGCCGGGCTCGTCGAAGTCGAGCCGCTGCTCGACGTCGAGGGCGACGAGGCGGAGACCGAAGAGGCTCCCTCGCTGAGCGCGATCGCCTCAACGATCGCGGCACGGCTGTCCGACGAGGACGGCGCGCGCAGCGGCGCGGAGGCATCCGACGAAGCGGTGTCACTCGGGCGCATCAGCAATGCGTTCGTCGTGCCGCTGACCGAGGCCGACGAGGAGGCCGCGGGCGCGGACGCCGCGGCGCGGCTCCCGGGATGGGACGACGTCTTCACCGGCGACGAGCTCGGCACCGAGGTCAGCCGCCTGCGTCGCGCAACGGCTTCCGACGAGCCAGGCGAGGACGTCCTCGTCGGTGACGAGCTGAGTGCGCTCGCTGCGGGCGACGTCGACGTTGACGCGACCGCGGCCGCGACCGCCGACGAGGAGGTCGTCGAACCACCGCAGCTCGCGCCGGAGGCTGCGCGCCCCCGGTTGCACGCCGTGTCGTCCGACTCGTTCACCGACTCGTTGGCGCGGGCGTCAGAGGCACTTAGCGCCCTGCTGAGTGATGCGCCGCCGGCGCCCGACACCGATCTCTCGCCGACACCGGCGTGGACGACGCAGGAACCCGATCCCGACGAGCTCGAGCGCGAGCGGCTGCGCGAAGCCGCTCGGCAGGAGCTGGTTGCCGCTCAACTCGAGGCGGAGGCGCTGCGACAAGCAGAGCTGGCGCAGACGTCGCGGCGGGCCGACGTAGCGACATCCGCGGCCGAGGAGCCGGTGAGCGTGTCGTCGTTCGACGAGTACTTCGGCGGCGGCGCGGCGACCGACGCCGTCGACGACATCACCGCGGCGCTGCGCGAGACGTTGGACCTCCCGGCGACCGGGACGGCTGCTGCCAGCGACAGCGATGACGAACCAGACGACGTAGTGGAGGCGGAGACGCCGGCCGTCGACGAGCGCGCATCCGCGGTCGCGCGCGGGGCGGCGGCGGCGACGTTCAGAGAGATGAACGAGGCGAGTCGCGCGGGAGCTGAGCCCACGACGGAGGCGGCCGAGGAGGAGTCGGCGGCAGACGTCGACGAGGCCGCCGAGCCCGAACCCGAGCCGGCCGCGGCGGGCTTCACGGACACTGCGTCGCTGCTTCGTGAGCTCTCGTCGCTCGGCTTCGAGAACGAGCCGGGCGCGCCGGCGACACCACGGGGCGGTGGCAACGGCGCATCACCGCGATCAGCGCCCGCGCGCCGGCCGGCGCCGGCGGAGAAGCCGAAGAAGCGCAAGGGACTGTTCGGCCTCGGCAGCTGATGCGGCGAGGCTCGCTACAGACCCAGCGTCCGCGCGACGAGCTCAGCCATCACTTCGCGCGCGCCACCGCCGATCGGGCCGAGCCGCGCGTCGCGCAGTGCTCGCTCCGCTCCGGTGGCGTCACCGCCCGCAGCCGTCGCTAGCCGAAGCCGAAGGTCGGCGCTGCGCACGTTGAGGTCGCAGCCACGCCACTTCGCGGCGCTGACCTCGCGCAGCGCGTCTTCGCCGCGGACGTACTTCGCCAGCGCGTCGTAGGCGAGTGCGCGAACGGCAACGAGCTCTCGGATCTGCGCGTGCATCTCGGCACGCGACACGTGGTCGCTTTGGTAGACCATGGCGCGCGCGACTGCGAGGTTGCGCGCCGCCGCCGAGACCGCGGCGAGTGCCATCGCGAGGCGCTCCCACTGGAACGACTCCATCACCAGCCGGAACCCACCGTCGACCTCGCCGAGCAGCGCGTCAGGTGGCAGCCGCACGTCATCGAAACCCAGGGCACCGGTCTGGCTGGTGCGCCAGCCCAGCGTGGGTATCCGGGTCGCGGCGAAACCGGGCATGGCCGTTGGCACGATGAACAGCGAGATGCCGTGCGCGCCGGCGTCGGACGTCCGAGCCGCGACCAGAACCCAGTCGGCACGCGATCCATTGGTGCAGAACGTCTTCGCGCCGTCGAGGCGCCAGCCACTGTCGTCGCCGACCGCGCGAGTCGTGATCGCGGCGACGTCCGAGCCAGCCTCCGGCTCCGTGACGGCGAGCGCCGCGACAGCTTCGCCGGTAATCGCCGGTCGCAGCCACCGCGTGCGCTGGTCGGTCGTCCCGAACCGCGCGACGTAATAGGGCGCGAGGTCCTTCTGCGACCCAAGCGCGGCCGCAGCGCCGCCGGACCCGCAGCGCGCCAGCTCCTCAGTGACGACCGCATCGGCGATCAGGTCCGGACCGCATCCACCATCAGCCGGCGTGTACTTGTGCGCGAACAGCCCGGCCCCACCGGCGGCCGCGAAAAGCTCGCGCGGAAACTCACGCGCGGACTCCCAGTCGTCGACGTACGGCGCGATGTTGGTCGCTACCCAGGTGCGGATGTTGCGTCGGACGTCGGCATGGTCCGCGGAGAACGGCGGCGCGGCGGGATCGGGGTCGAGCGGGTCGCGCACGCGCTCAGTCCTCGCCGCGCTCGACCGCCTTGCGCTGCAATTCGAGGTCGGCGTCGACCATGTCCTCGATGAGCTCCTGGAAGCCCGTCCGGGGCACCCAGCCGAGCTTCTCCTTCGCCTTGCTGGCATCACCGATCAGCAGGTCGACCTCGGCCGGTCGGAAGAAACGCGGGTCCTGCTCGACGTACTTCTCCCAGTCCTCGATGCCAACTCGGCGGAACGCGGCGTCCAGCAACTCCCTTATCGAGTGTGTCTGGCCCGTCGCGATGACGTAGTCGTCCGGCTCATCCTGCTGGAGCATCCGCCACATCGCGTCGACGTAGTCGCCGGCGAACCCCCAGTCGCGACGCGACTCGAGGTTGCCCAGGGCGAGCGACTCCTGCAGTCCCATCGATATCCGCGCAACCGCGCGCGTCACCTTGCGGGTCACGAACTCGTGACCCCGGCGGCGACTCTCGTGGTTGAACAGGATCCCGGAACATGCAAATGCGTCATAACTTTCGCGGTAGTTGACGGTCATGTAATGACCGAAGGTCTTCGCCACGCCGTAGGGCGAGCGCGGGTGGAACGGCGTCGTCTCCGTCTGCGGCACCTCGCGCACCTTGCCGAACATCTCCGACGACGACGCCTGGTAGAAGCGCACCTTGCTCATGTCGCTCTGAGTCGCGATGCGGATCGCCTCGAGCACGCGCAGCACGCCCATGCCGGTGATCTCGCCGGTCAGCTCAGCCTGCCGCCACGACAGGCCGACGAAGCTGATCGCACCGAGGTTGTAGACCTCGTCGGGCTGCGCGACCTCCATCGCACCGATGAGTGACGGCAGGTCGGTTAGGTCACCCTCGATGAGCTCGACCGACGGGATGATGCGCTCGACCTGCGCGATCTTCGGGTTGCTCTGGCCGCGCACGAGACCGAAGACCTCGTAGCCCTTCGCGGCCAGCAACTCACCGAGGTAGAGCCCGTCCTGGCCGGTGATGCCGGTGATGAGCGCGCGCGGCACGGGCGGTGACCTTCCGTCGTACGGCGGATTGGCTGCGGTCGCGGCGAGCGTACCGTCGAGCGGTGACAGATCCGGTGCGGGCGCTGGTTGCGGTCGGCGTGCTCGTCGCCGCTACAGCGTGCTCGACGAATGCCCCGCCCATTGCGGCGCCGCCGAGCCGCGACACGCGTCCCAGCGTCTCGCCTCCCGTCACGACCAGTCCGTCACCAACAGCGGCGGCCGCAACAGTGCCGTGGCCACATCTCCCGCGGCCGACGCCGCCGCGTGCTCTCGGCGCCTATCGCACGACGCGCACGACGCGACTTTCCGGTGGCGGCACGATTGCCGGCGGGCTCGTGCTGCCACGGGTCGGCGGCACGCAGGACGCGCCCGTCGTGCTGACGCCGTGTGGGCGGCGCGTTACGCCGGAGCGCGCCGCGCTCAGCTACCTCTCGCCCGGCGACGGCGGGCCATTGCCCAAAGCGGCCGCGCACGTCGTCGTCGTCGTCGATCCCGGCCACGGCGGCGCCGCGCGAGGAGCGAAAGGCGCCGACGGTTCGGACGAGGCGGACCGCGTCCTCGAGATCAGCCGCGAGGTGCGGAGCGCGCTCGCGGGTCGGGTCGCGCGCGTCGTACTCACGCGCGATCGCGACATGGACGCCCGGCAGAGCTACCGCGTCGCCGTCGCGGACGCACTGAACGCGGATGCGGCAGTTTCGGTGCACCTCAACTCAGAGCCAGACGGCCCGCGCGCGACGCCCGGCCTGGAGACCTACGGCTCGGTCGCCGGGAGCGCAGGTCGCCGCTTCGCCGGCGTGATGTATGCCAGCGAGCGCGGCTACCTCGACGGCCTCGGCGGCCCATGGGTCGGCGACCGCGATGCGGGCGCAAAGTACAGAACGGGACGTAACGGACGCGACTACTACGGGCTGCTGCGTCAAGCCCACGTCCCGTGGGTCATCAGTGAGTCGATGTTCATCACCGCGCCGCGCGAGGCCGCGCTCGTCGCGCAGCCCGCCGTACGCCGCTCACTTGGCCGGGCGATAGCGGATGGGCTCGTCTCTTTCACCCAAACGGACGCGGCCGGGAGTGGCTGGGTGACGCGTTACCCGCGACCGCCTGCGCCGCCGGCCCCCGGGAGCGAAACCTGTCGTGACCTGGCATCTTGAGTGAATGCGAGGGAAGGACTCGAACCTCGTTGCACAGAAGTACGTCCGAAGTCTCAGGGCATCGGTTGGGAGCAGCACATGTTGCGTCACCGGCTAGGGATTGCGCTCGCCACGTCAACGCTCGTCGCCGGTGGTGCGGGCGTGATGCTCGGAACAGCGCAGGCCGCCGACTGCCCATCGTTCACCGACGCCAAGGGTGACTCGATTGGGCAGATCCCGGTGGCCAACCAAGCAGTACCCGTGCTGACGGATCCCGCGCTCGACATCGTGCTCGGTTCCGTGACGTCGGACAGCACAACGCTGACGGGCTTGGTCAAGGTCGACAAGGCCGCGGCCACACCGGCCTTCGCGCCCGGGAACTACTTCGAGTTCGGGTTTAAGACCGCCAACGGTAAGACGGTGCAGATCTTCAGCGAGCGCTACCCCGAGCCTGTGAACGGCGCCGTTCGCCAGCTTCCGTCCGAACTGTTCGTGTTCGAAGGAATCAAGGTGAACGGCGACAACGGCGTGTACCCAGTAACCGCGAAGACTGACACGGCGACAAACACCATCAGCCTCTCGGTGAAACTTGCGGACTTGGACAAAGCGGTCGGTGCCGCGACCGCCGGCACCACGCTCACTGCGTTTACCGCGGCGACGCAAGGCGCGTACGTCGCAGCCAACTCCAACTACGACTCGGCGAAGGCGCCGGACGCCCTCAGCTACCGCGTCGGCGCTGTCTGCACCCCCGCGGCTGGCGCGGCGCCCGAGCCGAGCGCCGCGCCCTCGGAGGAACCGTCGGAGGAGCCGAGCGCCGAGCCGAGCGAGTCGCCGACCGAGGAGCCGTCGGGCGAGCCAAGTGAGTCGTCGACGCCGCTTCCGGGCCAGTCGTTCGGGCCGTCGAGCAAGGCATCGCTGCACGCGTCGCGGACCACGATCGACGCCGGGCAGAGCATCCGGCTCGACGGCCGGCTGACTCGCCCCGACGGCTCGCCGCTAGCGCGCCAGCAGGTGCACCTCCGCGCGCACACCGGACAGACGACCCAGGACGAGCAGATCGCCGACGAGGTCACCGACGACAACGGCGTCTTCTTCCTCGATGGCGTGCGGCCGATCCGCGGTGTCCAGTACACCGCGGTGTACGACGGCTCCGAGAACGCCGAGGCGGGGTCGGCCAAGAGCAACACCGTCAACGTCTTCGTTCGCACCGTCCTGAAGGTCACGTCCCCGCGGAGCGGCACGACGATCTCGTCGCATACGGCACCGGTGGTCGTCGGCACCACCTACCCCGGCGCACCCGGCGCGAAGGTCGCCCTGCAGAGCCGCACCGGCAGCACGCACCAGATCATCGCCACGGGCATCGTGCGGCAGGACGGCGCGTTCGAGATCCGGCGCTACAACAACACGCCGTTGCCACCCGGCACCTACACGCTGCAGGTGACGATCGGGCCGGCGTCGGGCAACTCCGCCGGGGCGTCGGACGAATTCATCCTCTACGTACGCTGAGCACCCACCGCTGACTAGCAAGGGACGCAGATGACCGCCTTCCGCCGTGCCGCTGTCGCCCTTGCTGCCGCCTCCCTGCTCGTCGGCGGCGGCGCGCTCCTCGGCACGGCAAGCGCCGCCGATTGTCCGGCGTACCCCGACGCGGCGGGCGACGCGGTCTTCCACGAGCCGGTCGCGGGCACGGCGATTCCGCCACTCACCGACTCCGATCTCGACATCAAGCAGTTCGCGGTGAGCTCGGATGCTGACGGGCTGAACGTGTTCATCACCGTGGCGAAGCTCGCCGGTTCACCCACGATCCCCACTGGCGACGAGTTCGAGTTCAATGCGAAGCTCAATGACAAGACGATCGACGCGCAAGTCGACCGTTTCGGCGGCGCGTTGGGCCCCGTCGTGTCAGCCATCGACGGAAGTCCGCTCGGCACCGATGCGTCGCCAGTGAAGGCCACCGGCAAGTTCGACACCGCCAGCAACACGGTCACGGTGACAATCGCTACCGCCGACCTGGACAAGGCAGCGGGCGCGACCGCGCGTGGCCTCAGCGTTACGGCGATGAAGGTCCTGACGGCAGCACATCTCGGCGTGGACGTCGCGAACTACGACACCGCGACTGCGCCGGCGGACGCGACGCACAAGGTCGGCACGACGTGCACGTTCGCCGTCGCGCAGCCCGAGCCGAGTGGCGGCGGCTCGGAGGAGCCCTCCGAGGAGCCGAGCGGCAGCGAGTCCCCGACCGAGGAGCCCAGTGGCGGGCCGTCGATCCCGTCCGGTCTGACACTGCGGGCATCGCGGACGACGATCAACGCGGGCGACACCATCGACCTCGCCGGTCGCGCGACCGATGCCGCCGGCGGCGCGAGCGCCAATTCGACGGTCGCGATCGAGGCACGCAACTACGGCAGCAACGCCTTCGTCACGATCGCCGAGGTTGTCACCGACCACGAAGGCAACTTCTTCTTGAAGAAGCTCAACCCGATCCGCGCGGTCGACTACCGCGCGCGCACCGAGACGCCGCTGGGCAGCGGCGAAGCGAGTGCCTCGCCCGAGGAGTCCGCGACGCCGGACGAGACCGCGACGCCGGACGAGTCCGCTAGTCCTGAGGAGTCGAGCGCGCCGGAGAGCCCAACCGCTCAGGCCGGGACGTCCAACGTCGTGCACATCGCCGTGCGCGCGGTCATCGGCGTGGCGTCGCCGCGCAGCGGCACCGTGCTCAAAGCGAGCCAGGCGCCGGTCGTGACCGGCGGGGTCTCGCCGATCAACGCCGGCGTTAAGCTCGGGCTACAGTCGCGGAAGTCGGGCAAGTTCTTCATCATCGCCACCGGCACAGTCGCCCGTGATGGCAGCTTCGTCATACGCCGATACAAGAACACGCCGCTTCCGAAGGGCACCTACACGCTGTCGGTGACGATGGGCGCGACGCGCGGCAACTCACGGAGCACCTCGAAGGAATTCATCCTCTACGTCCGCTAGGCCTGGATCGACGCCGGCACGCCCGCTGCCACGAGGCGTGCGTTGTCCGGCGTCGCGCGCTTGACCAATGCCAACGCAATCGGGCCCAGCTCGTAGTGGCGAACCGCGGTGCCGATGAAACCGACCGTCGCGCCCTCCCACTGCACGGCGTCCCCGTGAAGCGGCAGAGCACTCTCCGTGCCGTCGAGGTGCAGCAGCAGTAGCCGCCGGGGCGGGCGGCCGAGGTTGTGCACACGGGCGACCGTCTCCTGGCCGCGGTAGCAGCCTTTGTCGAGGTGCACCGCGCTCTCCAGCCATCCGACCTCGTGCGGGATCGTCCGGTGGTCGGGCTCGAAGCCGAGCCGCGGCCGGCGGTCGGCAACGCGGAACGCCTCGAACGCGTCGACGCCGGCCAGCGTCGCGCCGGCCCTCTCCAACTCCGCTACGACGTCAGCGAGGCGCTCGCGCAGCACGACGAGGTCTGCCGCCTCGGCGCCGGGCCACGGCATCCGACGCGCGCCGCCGCGCCACGGGGCGGGCGCCAGCGCGTAGGGCTCGGGCGGGAGCGTCAGGCCTACCTTGTCGAGGACCGCCGTCGTGTCCGGCCCGACCATGGTCAGCACCGCCCACGCCTCGCTGACGTCGCTGACCTGCACGTCGAGCAGGAAGCGCATCGAGTCGAGGAACTCCACGAGCGCGCCCGCGGTCCCCGGCTCGACATCGATCTCCATCGCGTCGCCGTCGTCGCCGAGCAC
>JBHELW010000012.1:0-2462 GCA_046262915.1 Mycobacteriales bacterium
TGCCGTTGTCCGACTGATACCCCCAGGTATGGCTCCACGCCAGTAGCGCCCGCCCATCTTCGCGCAACACAAGCGACGGCGATTCGTCGCGGAGCGTATGCGACGGCGTGTGGGTCGTCTCGAAGGTTATCTGCCGCGCGCTGCCCTTGCCGCCCGCGATCGTGTGCGCGTCGAACAGCGGGCCGCCATAGGTCCAGACGGCCCACCACCGCCCGTCACGCGCGATGAGCGCAGCTTCGGTCGGGAGTCCATTCAGCGAATGGAGAGTGGTCTGCGGCAGGTAGGACCCGTCGCGACGCCGACGTAGTAGCACCACGCCGCCATCCGCGGAGTCCAACAGCGCGTATGTAGTGGTCCCGTCGTCCGCGACGGCGTGAATTCGACCGCGGTACGTCGTTGGTTCGACCCGCCAGTCCGCGCCGACACGCTCGACATAGACGACGAACAGTTCCTGCTCCTCCGCCCAGCACGAGCCGAAACCGGCGATTCGCCCGTCGCTCGTCGCGGTAGCGCGCGTGATCTCACAGCTCGGGGGCGTCGCGGCCTCCGCCGCGCTGTAGGACGACCGAGCGCCGGCAGAAACCGCGGGACTGCCGGCGGCCCCCAGGGTTGCAGCTAAGACGCCGGACAGGAGGCGAGCAACGTTCCGGCGCACAGTTTCGCTACTGCTCTTCTAGCGCGAGTGACCGCTGCACTCCCGCAACCGTCTCGGTCACCAACAACACGACCTTCTGACTGCCGGTTTGAGCCGAAGACACCAGTTGATAGTCGACTAGGGAAACGTGCGCGGGAGTCACATCGTCGACCGTCCACCGCGCCGCGGTCCGTGTTGTAACGACAATTCTTCGGTCGCTCCGAGATTCCGACGCGCAGCCGTTGAACGCGACATTGACGCGGGGTCTCAACGCGACCAACCGCACGTACGGCGCAAAATCGCACGCGGAGGCACCGAGACGAACGCGCCTAAAGCGCGCTCCGTATACGCGATCGGCGAAGTAAGGCACCAGGTCGGCCTCCCACGCGACTGCGACGTGATTCGCGAGTGACGCAATCTGAGGGCCACGGTTGAAAACGTTCGGCGAAATGGGCGCTGCCACGGACGACCAGCGTGCGGTCCGGATGGACGAGGTCGAAACGCGAAGGTCGTAATGACCGGTGCCAACGGTCTTCCCGGTGTCGTCGTCCTGGCGTGACAGGTGGCTCCAAGCGAGCCAGATAGTGCCGTCCGATAGCTGCAAGAACGGGTCGTGGTCGGAGAGCGTGTGAGACGGCCCGGGAGTGCGCGCGTACGTGATCTGCTGCGTCGCGCGCGTCCGGCCTAGCGTGGTCGCCTGAAAGAGCGGCCCGCCGTAAGTCCAAACCGCCCACCACTGGCCGGCCGAGGCGACGAGATCCGCCTCCGGCGTTACTCCAAAGTTCGAATGCACTACTCGCGGCGAGAGGTACGTTCCGTCGGCGCGTCTTCCAACGACCGCGAGGCCGGCATCATCGAATATCAACGCGAAAGTCGTTTGGCCATCGTCCGCGACGGCGACCACTTGGCCGTTGTACGGCGATAGTTCCTGGCGCCACTCCCCGCCGGTGCCCTCAACGAAAATGATCCGCAGCGCGATCCCGGAGGGTGCGCAGGTACCAAACCCCACGACGGTGGCACGACCCCTCGCCGCAATATCAGCGACGACGCAACCTGCTGGCGCGATGTAAGCCTGCGCAAACGTGGGTGGGGCGGCCTTCGCAGGCACCACCAGCCCAACGAGTGCACATGTCGTTGCGGCGACTGACCGAATGCGCCCCTTCACGCTGACGAGTTCACCGGCGCCCTGACGACTCCTCTCTAGAAGTAGACGAGCCGTTCCGCCTTAACCGCGGCGTTGTGACGTTAGGCCGACACCTCGAGCAGCGCGCAGATCTCCAGCGCGTCGTGCCGTGCGGCGAGGCAGCGGCGCCGCGACAGGTCGTCGAGTGCGTCGTCCGCGAGCCATCCGTCGAGCCGGCGCAGCGCGTCGCGCAGCCCCGCGGCGACGAGCTCGCGGCACGTGTCGCGTCCGTCTCGGGCGAACCCAGACGTCGCGCACTCGGTGCGGATGACCTGCAACGCCGCCGCGACGTCGCGGCACGCACGCGTGACGCACGCCGCCGTGTGCTGGCGCACCCGGCGCGCCACTGCGGTCTCCCCGGCCATCGGATCACCTCCCGGTCAGCTACTCCGGGATGCTGACAGGGGGGTCCGACAAAAATCCGGAGGGGGCTCGGCCCGGGGCGCCCCAGCTCGGCGCGGACGCCCGAACCGCGTGCAGGAACGCGTCACGGGTGACGCGTTCCGGCACGCACATGTGCGGAAACCGCGACCGCCGTCGCTCTCGGTACGGTGCGGCCGTGCTTGTCGGCTTCGCCATCCCGGTCTCGGGCTCGTGGGCGACACCCCGGAACCAGGTCGAGATCGCCCAGCGCGCGGAGGAGCT
>JBHELW010000013.1:0-1855 GCA_046262915.1 Mycobacteriales bacterium
CGTGGGCTGACGAGCGCGTCGAGGTCGCGATCGACGCACCCGCCGCCGGACTCGCGGCGCAGACCGGCTGGGCTGCTTTCGTCGAGATCCTCGGCGGCGAGCTCATCGCCGTGGACGGGCCGGACGGTGCGTCGGTGCACCTGTCACTGCCGTGGCCGGACGGCGGCCCGCGGTGACCACCGTGCTCGTCTGCGAGGACCACCGGTTCGTGCGCGAGAGCCTGTGCGACCTCGTCGCCGGCGTGCCCGGCGTTGACCGCGTTGTCGCCGCCGCGAGCGGTGAAGAGGCCATCGCGCGATGCGCGTCCGATCCGCCCGACCTGGTTCTGATGGACCTGCGGATGCCGGGCATCGGCGGGCTCGAGGCGACGCGACGCGTCCTCGCCGACCACCCGCAGCTGCCACTGCTCGTGCTCAGCGCGGAAGGCGACGATCGCGACGTCGCGGCGGCCATCAAGCACGGCGCCCGCGGCTACCTCCTCAAGGACATCTCGCACGAGGAGCTGCGCCAGGCCATCAGCAGCGCGCTGCGGGGAGTCGACCTCGTGGAACCGTCGCGGCGACGGGCGCTGGAGCAGCGGCACGCCAAACCGGCAGCCGACGGCGAGGTGCACCTCACCGAGCGCGAGCTGCAAGTGCTGCGGGGGATGAGCCAGGGCAAGAGCAACGGCCAGATCGGCCGCGAGCTCTACTTGTCCGAGGACACGATCAAAACGCACGCGCGGCGGCTCTTCCGCAAGCTCGGTGTCAACGACCGGGCGCAGGCCGTCGCTCTCGGTTTCCGTCGCGGCCTCGTCAGCTGACCCCATTCACGCGCCGTAGGGTGCGCTCGTGGTCCTTGCGCTGACGTTCTCGCCAGTGCAGCGCGTGCTGTTCTTCTCACCGCACGGCGTGATGACGGCGGTCGGCTTCGTCGTCGGCGGCCAGCTGCTCGTCCGCGAGTGCCGACGCCGCGACTTCGACGCGGACGTGATGGTCTCGGCGCTCACCCGCGCCGCGCTGGGCGCGATTGTCGGTGCGCGCGTCGACTACGTCCTCTTCCACTGGAGCGACTTCTTCGGCGCCGGCGTCACCGGCAGCGCCATCGGCAGCGCGCTGCGGATCTGGGAGGGCGGACTTGCGCTCTACGGCGGACTGATCGGCGGGTTCGCGGCGGGCCTGCCCGTCCTCATCAACGCCCGTGCCCACCTGCCGCGCATCCTCGACGCCACGGCACCGGCGCTGGCTCTCGGCGTAGCCATCGGCCGGATCGGCGACCTGCTGATCGCCGACCACCTGGGCCGCATCGCGCCGGGCTGGGCGCACCCCATCGCGTTCCTCATCGAGCCCGGCTACCACTTGGCGCCCGGCTTCATGCCCAGCCCCGCAGTCGTCGGGCCCTGCATCAACAACGGCGAGTTCTACGCCGGGTGCCACTACTACCTCGCGGCGGGTTACGACCTCGTCGGCGCGGCGCTGCTGTCCGCGCTTCTGCTCTCGCTACGGCGGCGCGGTACCGCGCGCGCCGGCGTAGCGTTCGCGACCTGGGGCGCGTGGTACGGCGCGCAGCGGTTCGTCATCGACTTCACGCGATCGACAGTGGACGCGCAGCTCCCGTTGGGGCTCACGGACACGCAGGTTCTGGGCGCGCTGCTGTCGATCACGAGCCTGGTCGTGCTGGTCGGTATCCGCCGCCGCCGCCGCGGGCTGCTCGAGCTGCCCAACGACCCGCCGTCCCGCGCCGCGTCGTTGGTGCTGCCGCCGCCGGTGCCGGCGCCGGGGCTTGCTGACCCGGACGGTCAGGCCTCCTCGGCCGACTCCGCTTCGTCCAGTACGCCGTCGGAGAACCCGCGCGCGTAGTCCCACGAGACGTACTC
>JBHELW010000014.1:0-7466 GCA_046262915.1 Mycobacteriales bacterium
GACGCTGCTCTTCGACGACATCCGCGCCATCGCAACCGCCGAAGAGCGGCACCGCGTTGCACGCGAGATCCACGACGGCATCGCGCAAGAGCTGGTTCACATCGGCTACCAGCTCGACGAGGTCAGCGCCGACGGCAACCGCGCCGCAAACGGTCCGTTGCAACAACTCCGCCACGAGGTGTCGCGCGTCATTAACGAGCTGCGGCTGTCGATCTTCGAGCTGCGCTCCAGTGTCGACGCGCACGCGGGGCTCGGCACGACGCTCAGCGAGCACGTGCGCACCGTCGGCGCAAGCACGGGCCTCACTGTTCATCTCTCGCTGAACGAGAGCAGCGTCCGGCTGCCCGCCGATACCGAGGTCGAGCTCCTCCGTATCGCGCAGGAGGCGGTCAACAACGCGCGCAAGCACTCGCAGGCGCGCAACCTGTGGGTGACCCTCGACGTCGAACCGCCAGCCGCCCGGTTGCGCGTCGAGGACGACGGTGACGGGATCAGCAGCGACGTCCGCCCCGACACGTTCGGGCTGCAGATCATGCAGGAGCGGGCACAGCGGTTGCACGCCAAGCTCGACGTCGTGCCGCGACCGGGCGGTGGGACCTGCGTCGAGGTTGTCATGGGAGGGAGAGCGAATGGCCACGCGCGTGCTGCTCGTTGACGACCATGACCTGATCCGCGAAGGACTCCGTCGCGCGTTTGAGCGAGCTGGCGACTTCGAAGTGGTCGGCGAGGCCTCGTCGGCAGCGGACGCCGTGGCAGCAGTCGAGCGTGACCGACCCGATGTCGTCATCATGGATCTCCGCTTGCCCGATGGGACGGGCCTCGAGGCGACCCGACGGCTGCGCGCCGCAAGCGACACGCTCGGGATCGTCATCTTGACGATGTACGCCGGAGACCAGCAGCTCTTCGATGCGATTGAGGCCGGCGCGTCGGCGTTCGTCCCGAAGAGCGCACCTGCGGACGAGGTGATCTCCGCGGCGCGGCACGCCGCCGTCTCCCCCACGGCGTTCTCCGCGGCCGATCTCGCGGGTGCCATGCGTCGCCGTCACGACCCGACGGGCCTGAAGCTGAGCCAGCGCGAGCGCGATGTGCTCGGCCTCCTCCGCGACGGGCTGCCGATCGCCGCAATCGCCCGCCAGCTCTACATCAGCGAGTCGACGGCGAAGACGCACATCTCGAAGCTCTACGAGAAGCTCGGCGCGGCGAACCGGACGCAGGCGCTGATGACCGCGCTGCGCATGGGGCTCATCGCCCAGCAGGAGAGCGCGGATTCTTAGCGCAACCCTCGCACGCCGTCAATCGTCCGACCGGGTTGTGTTTCTGACGGCATGTCGGAGTTAGCGGACGCCGCAACGGGTCGACAATTGGGGCAGCATCGCTGAGCCGGCACGGCTCGGCCGCCCAGCGCAGGAGGAATCGCCATGCTCGAGTTCATCCGTGCCGCGCGCAAGCGCGACGACGGCGCGTCAGCCGTCGAGTACGGATTGCTGGTAGCTGCGATCGCCGCGATCATCGTGCTCGTCGTCTTCGCCCTCGGTGGCTACGTCAAGGGCGCATTCAAGGACACGTGCGAGAACATCAGGGTTGGCGGCGGGAGCACCACGAGCAACCAGAACTGCTAGCGCGCGCGCAGGCGCGGCTCGCCCGCTTCGGGCCGCCGCGCCTCCTCGCCGCGACGCTCGTCCTCGCGGCGGGCGTCCTCGCGCTTCGTCCACTCGGCGACCCCGACGTCTGGTGGCATCTGCGCACCGGTGCGTTCCTCCTCGACCACCACCGGCTCCCGACGCGCGACACGTGGGGCTACATGTCCCACGGCGCCCGCTGGGTGCCCCACGAATGGCTCACGGAAGCCGGCATGGCGGCCGCGTACCGCGTGGGCGGCTACTGGGCGGTGAGCGGCGTGCGCGCCGTCGGGGTCGTCGTCCTCATCGCCATGCTGTCGGCGCAGTCATTCCGGCGTACGACGCCGTACCGCGCGGTCGTCCTCACCGCGCTGGCCATCGCGGCGACCTCCGCCGGCTGGGGCGAGCGCCCACAGCTCTTGTCATTCATCCTCCTCGCGGCAGTTGCGCGGGTGCTCGTCCGCGCGAGCAGCAGCGACCGCACGCCGTGGTGGCTGGTGCCGCTCAGCTGGCTGTGGGCGTCACTGCACGGCTACTGGACGCTCGGCGTTTTGCTGGCTGTCGTTGCCGCCATCGGGGCGTTCGCCGACGCGCCCCGCGCGAACGCGCGCCGCGCCGGCCGACTGGGGCTGCTCGCGGCGGGCATGCTCGCCGCCGCTGCCGCCACCGCGAACGGTCCGCGGCTGCTCCTCGCGCCCTTCGAGATCGCGAAGACCGCGTCGCTCATCAACGAGTACCGGCCGCCGAGCCTGCACAGCCTGCCCGGCGGAGCGTTCGCCGTAATCATCGGCATCGTCGCGGTCGGCTGGGCCCGCAGCCGCGAGGCGGTCCCCCGCGCCGAGGTGATCTACGGCGTGTTCGCCCTGGTGCTCGGACTTGCCTACGCGCGCACTCTCGCCGCGGGCGCGGTGCTGCTTGTCCCACTGGCGGCCACGCGTTTCCCCGCCCGCCGCCGCGACGGCGAGACGGAGTCTCCGTGGTTGGCCAATGCCGCGATCGCGACGGCGGTAGTCGTCTCGGTGGTTGTCGCGTGTGTCGGCGAGGTGCGGCGCAGCGACGGCATCGCGGCAACCGAGCCACGCGCGGCGACCGCAGTCATCCGCGCGCTGCCCGGACCGCGGCACCTGCTCGTCGACTACGGCCTGGGCGGATGGCTGCTGTGGGCCGCACCCGACGCGTCGCCGGCCATCGATGGCCGCACGGAGATCTACGACGCGGCCTACGTCCGTCGCTACTTCGCCGCCGAGGAGCTACGCGGCGACTGGCGCGCGCTGGTCGCCGAGACCGGCGCGGACAGCGCCCTGCTGCGCCGCGAGCTGCCCCTCGTCGTCGGGCTGCGCGACGTACTCCACTGGCATGAGGCCTACGCCGACCCGGACTACGTCGTGCTCGTCGCGCCGTCCGGCTGACCGCGGCCGGCGAGCAGCCCGCGCAGCCGCGCGGCGAGCACGTCCCAGCGCCACACCGACTCGGCCCAGCGCCGGCCGGCTGCACCCATGCGTCGCGCGCGATCCGCGTCGGTCAGCAGCCCCGAGAGCGACGCCGCTAGGGCGGCCACGTCCCGCCCGTCGACGACCAGTCCCGTCTCACCGTCGAGCACGCCCTCCGGCGCGCCACCGGACCGGCCCGCGACGACGGGCAGCCCCGCCGCGGCAGCCTCCAGGTAGACGATGCCCAGGCCCTCGACATCCAGCCCACCGCGCCGGGTGCGGCACGGCATCGCAAAGACGTCGCCGCTCGCGTAGTGGGCGGGGAGCTGCGCCCACGGCACCGATCCCGTGAAGCGGACCGCGTCGGCGACGCCGGACTCGACCGCGAGGCGCTGCAGCCGCGGCATGTCGGGCCCACCGCCGACGAGCAGCAGCGTCGCGTCCGGCACCGCATCTCGTACGGCGGGCAGCGCGCGCAGCAACACGTCCTGGCCCTTGCGCGGCACGAGCCGAGAAACGCACACGACGACCGGACGACCCTCGAGACCGAGGCGCCGCCGAACGACGTCGCCACCTGCGCCCGGGTGGAACACGTCGGTGTCGACGCCCGGCGGCAACAACGTGAGCGTCGACTTCGACACGACGCGAGCTAGGCGTTCGCGCGTGTAGTCGCTAATGCAGGTGACGACGTCGCTGGTGCGACCGATACGCCGCAGCGCGGCGCGGGCGCCCGGTAGGCGCGCCCAGCCGACCTCGTGACCATGCGTCGACGCCACCACTCGCTCGATGCCGGTCGCCTTGCGCAGCCGCGCTCCCAGCAGGCCGAGCGGCGCGGCGGCGCCGAACCAGACGGCGTCGCACTGCTCCGCGCGCGCGATCTCCCGCGCGCGGCGCAGCACGCGCCGCGTCGGCAGCAGCACGGTCCCGGACTCGCGAACGACCGCGAACGGCTGCGCCTCGTCGAACGCATCCGCACCACGCCAGCTCGAGGCGAGCACGACGATCTCGTCGGGCGGCAGCCGACTCGCCAGGCCATGTACGTACTGCTGGATGCCGCCCGGGCGCGGCGGGAAGTCGTTGGTGATGAGCAGCGTCTTCACGGCGGCGCCACCCGCGGCGCCGGCACGGCCACGCCGTGCGTGATTGCCCACTGCCGGGCCAGGGCGATGCGCTCTGGTGACGTCGGGTGCGTGTAGAAGAGCGCGTAGATCACCGGGTTCGGTCGCAGCGCCGCGAGGTTGGTCAGGGCCAGGCGGCGCTCCGCGCTGACGAAGACCTCCGGGTCGCGGGTGAGGTCGAGCGCGTGGACGTCCGCACGTGCCTCGACGCGACGGGACACCAGGCACTGCAGCGGGCCACTGACAGCGACGGCCGCGGTGACCAGGAAGAGCACGAGCGGCACGACGCGCGGGTCCGTCGGGCCGGTGGTTCCGGCGTAGCGAAGCAGTGGTCGCCACGTGAGCGCGACCGCCAAGGCACACGCCAGGGCCGCCACCGCGATGGCACCAAGCGCGGCGCCGTGCGCCACGTCGCGTCGCTTGACGTGGCCGAGCTCGTGCGCGACGACGAGGCGGACCTCCTCGTCGGACGCTCCGCGCAGCAACGTGTCGTAGACGACGATGCGCCGGCTGCTGCCGAGTCCCGAGACGTAGGCATTGGCGGCGGTCGTGCGCCGCGACGCGTCCGCGACGAGGACGTCGTGGACGCGCAGACCGTCCGTCCGCGCCAGCTCGAGCAACGACGTCTTCAACGGGCCGTCCGGCATCGGCGTGAACCGGTTGAACAGTGGCTCCACGATGACGGGAAAGGCGAACGTCATGACGATGACGAGCACGCCGCCCGCGACGCCGAGCGGGAGCCACCAGTGGCGGGGAAACGCGCGTGCAAGCCCGAGCAGCATGAGCAACGCGATCGCAGCGACAACCGCACTGATGCCGAAGCTCTTGGCGACGTCGGCAGCCCAGCTCGCCCACGTTTGCGTCGACAGGTCGAAGCGCCGTAACACCGTCTCGGCGCGCGCCGAGAACGGCAGCGTCGCGACGCGCACGATTCCCACCACGGCGAATGCGCCTAGTGGCGCGGCCAGCCACCATCGCTCGCCCGTGCGGCTGCCAATCGCGGTCACAATCCGCGCGCCGAGCGACGTCAGACCGAGCGCGGCCGAGACGAGCAAGCCGACGACGAGTCCGGCGTAGGACGGCGGGCGCAGCGCGCGGTGGAACGCCTCCTCGTGCTGGCGCTCGGCGCGGGTGAACTCGAGTGCGGGATCCACAGTGACCGCCGCCCCCCGCGCGCGCGGCAGCGGGTGCCACGGCGTGGTCCCGACGACCGCGACGCCGAGCGCCGCGCTGCACATGAGCAGGGCGACCGCGGCCGCGGCACGCGGCGACATCAGCCGAGCTGGTTGCGCAGGTACGCGCGCCAGGCGCGCGTGAACGACTCGGGCGACGTGTGCAGCACGGTCGCCAGGGCGCGTCGCACGGCCAGCGCGGTCGTGTCGGCGGACGAGCTGCCGACGGCGCGGTAGAACCGCACAAGGTCGCGTTCGCTCGTCTGCGCGACCACCATCCGGCAGGCGAGCCACGCCTGCTCGTAGGCCTCGGCGAGGTCGGCGTTGTCGCCGTCGAACAGCGTGTCCGCGGGCAGGCGCGCCGGCACGCGGCCCGCCCGAACGTCGTGAGCGAGCTCGCTCGCCGCCTGCCGAACGGTGATGCTCGTGCCGAGGTAACCGACGTAGTCGGCAAAGCCCTCGACCACCCACGTGGGTGTCCGCGGTCCGGTGGCCGAGCGGCTGGCGACGTGCGTCACTTCGTGGGTGAGAACAACGCGGCGGCCGAGCCCGCGCAGCCGGTCGAAGTTGGCGGGGTTGACGAGGATGCGGTTGCCCACCGGTCGGTAGCCGCCGGCCGCGTCGCCGAGCTCGGCGACGGAGACCGCGGCGATCTGCGACAGGTCCCCGTCCTCGCCGGTGATCGCGGCGAGCTGGTCTTGCGAACCCGGCACGATCACGACGACCCGCTGCTCCCACGCTCCCCAGACCCGAGTCACGCGCGGCACGGCGGTCTCGACCTCGGCCGCGAGCCGGGTGAGCAGCGGGCGTCGGGTTACGGGTCCGAGAACGAGCGTGTGCGACGTGCGCACCACCGCGACCGGGCCGAAGTCCCAGATGTCTCGGCCGCTCTCGGCGCCCGCGGCGGCGAAGTCGTCGTCGGCGCCGATGAGCCAGCGACCGTTACGCCGGACGAAGGTCAGCTGCAGCAGGGTCCGCGCGGGCTCAGTGTCGAAGCCGCGCAACCGGTAGCGCAGCTCCACCTGCGCGCCCCAGGCGTCGACGCCTGCGGCCCGCCACCGAGCGGGCGCCGAGCGATCGTGGCCGTCGACGACCCGGTAGGTCCAGCTCGCCAGCGGCACCGCGCGGAGCGCGTCGAAGAGCGCGGCTTGCCGCGCCACGAAGGCGCGCTGGCTGCTGTCTACCGAGGCGACGAAACCGGCACGGTTGTGCGTTGTCACGGCACGCGCGCGTTGCTCGAGCATTGTGCTGACCTCGGCGACGCGCGCGGCGCGCGCTGCCAGGTCCTGGCGCAGGACGGACGCGAGATCTCGCGGCGCGCCAGGCGTCGCGGCCGGATGGCGTGGCTGTACGTCGCGAACCCGGGCGAGCACGGCGGGCAGGGCCAGACCGACCGTCAGGACAGCGACGAGGAACGCGAGCCGGCGGCGCGCGACGACGGCGCGCCGCGCGGAGGTCACGCAGCCAATGCTAAGCGCGGCGGCCGCTGGTCTTGCGCACCCCGCCCTTGCGCGCGGTGGTCTTGCGCGCGGTGGTCTTGCGCGCGGTGGTCTTGCGCGCGGTGGTCTTGCGCGCGGTCGTCGTCGTGGCGCGCGAGCCCGCACCGCGGCGGCGCCGCGCCGGAGGCGGCGGCGGCTCGACGTAGGCGAGCGTCCCGGCGTAGGAGTCGAGCGCAGCGACGGACTTCGCTACCGGGTCCCATGACCACGAGATGGTCTTGTCTCGTCCGCGCACCGTCACCCGCAACCGAACGACCCACGTGCCGTCCTCACGACGGAACGCGGACCACGAGCGCGGATCGTCGAATGCCTCGCGAGCGCGCGCGTCGAGGTGTTCCCGGACCGCCTCGCCCAGCGGTGCGCCGGACTCGCCCCGCCGCGGCCGGTGGATGCGTGCCGACCGCACCTCGTCCATGACCTGCGCGCGCTCGGTCAGGACGGGCCCATAGAAGCGGCCGACCCAGTCGACCGGCACTCCGGCCGCCTTCGCAACACGGTTGAGTGACTGCCCGGCGCGCAGCCGCGACTGGATCTCCTTGGGGCTGAGCGCGCTCTCGACCTTGGGCTCGTCGGGAACTTGCTCGTCGTCGGCTGCGGCGTCGCCGTCCAGCGCGGCGTGCAGCGCGGG
>JBHELW010000015.1:0-17060 GCA_046262915.1 Mycobacteriales bacterium
CGCTGGCGCCGCACCGACGGAGGCCGATCAGTGGACATCAAGGAGCTCGCTGGGCTGTACGAGGTACCGGGCCCAGTCGTCTCGCTCTACCTCGACACCAACGCGGCCATCGAGAACGCCGCGCAGCAGATCGAGCTGCGCTGGCGCAACGTCCGCCGCGACCTCGGGGAGCGCGGCGTAGACGACGCGACGCTCGACGCCATCGAGGCGGTCTTCAACCGCAGCCACGGCGCCGGCCCTGCGCAGGTCATCTTCGCCAGCGGCGGGAGCGTCCGGTACGCGCGCTACCTCACCGAGCCGATCCAGCGCGACCACCTGATGGTCGAGCCGCTGCCTTACGTCGCGCCGTTGCTGTCGTGGGCGCAGCTGCGCGTCCCGCACCTCGTCGTGCTCGTCGACCGCGCGGGCGCGGAGATCCTCGCCTACGCCGACGCCGCGCAGCCGGTCGTATCGACCGAGGTCGAGGGGTCGCACAACGAGATCGAGAGCGTGGCGCCGGGCGGCTGGTCGCAACGTCGCTACCAGCAGCGCGCCGAGGACTCGTGGGAGCGCAACGCCGAGGAGGTCGCGCAGTACGTCGCGCGCATCGCGGAAGACCTCGGCGCGCGGCTCATCGTGGTTTCCGGCGACGTGCGCGCCGCGCACCTGCTCGCGGACGCGATGCCGGCGCCGCAGCAGGACCTCGTCAAGCTCATCGAGGAGGGCGGCGGGCGAGCCGCCGATGGCTCCGCGGCGGTCGTGTCCGACGCCGTGCTCCGCGAGGTGGCAGCCGTAGCGCTCGCGGAGATCGAGATGGTGCTCGCGGAGTTCCAAGAAGAGCGCGGCCAGCGCGACCGCGCCGCCGACGGTCCGGCGGCCACCATCGAGGCGCTGATGATGGCGCAGGTCGAAACCTTGCTGGTGCACGACGACCCGGACGACACGCGCACTGCGTGGTTCGGCCCGGAGCCGTCACAGCTGGCGCTCGAGCGCCAGACGCTGGCGGATCTCGGTGTGAGTGACGCCAGCGAAGCGCGCTTGGCCGACGTGCTGATCCGCGGCGCGGTAGGCACGGGCGCACGCGTCCTGATCGTCCCGGAGAGTGGGACCGCGATCCCCAACGACGGCGCTGGCGCGGTGCTGCGCTACGCCGCACAATCCGTCACGGGGTAGCGCCGCGGTCACTGGGCAGCGCGGGTGTCGCGGGCGCTAGCGACCCACGCGCTTCGGCGCGCCGATGCGGGCGTCTACGCCGGGCGAGAAGTGGACGAGCGGATCGCCGGCGGGGGCGGGTAGCCCGGCAGCGGACACGATCGTCTGGTCGAGCGTCACGACGCGCGCCTCCGTCAGCGGCCACGGCTGGTGTTCGACGGGCGCATAGATCAGCCCGACGGGCGTCGTGCTGTAGAGCCCCCAGCGCGCGGTGAGGAAGTTGTCCAGCTCGCTCACGTCGCGCTCGGCAATCGGCTCACCGACTTCGACCTCGAGCCGATTGCGCACCTCGCGGTCGCCCTTGCGGCGGCTCGCGTACCGGATGCGCGAGCCCTCGTCGTAGACCTGCATCTGCGCCCACTGGTACGGCACGCCGTAGGTCGCGCGCGCCGCGGCCACGACGGCAAGCCGGCTGACGTCCAACGAGAAGAACCACACCGCGCGGCGACCGTCGGGCCCGACGCAGTAGGTCCGGCAGTTCGTCTCGGGGAACGTCGAGAGTCCCGGCACCGGCGGCACGCCCGGCACGGTGACCGTGATGCGGAACGGCGTGAGACCGACCCACGCCGATCCGTCGTGGGTGTCGACCTCGAGACCGGACGGCAGCAGCGCCTGCACGACGGCCGGCTCGTAGCGCCAGTGCAGGAACGTGAGGATCTTCCAGCCGTGCAGCATCACCGGCACGCGCACCCGGTTCGTGGACGTGCGGCTGATCGCCTCGACCATGCGCGGTCTTATCCCCCGCCGCGGCGTCGCTACCCGCGCTGTTGGTGCCCGCTGCCAGCCGCGGTGCGATGGCGGCGGAGCGCTAGGGGCGCTGCCCGCAGGTCAGCCGCCCCTGCAGCCCCGCGGGCAACTGCCGTGGGAACGCCGCGTAGCCACTGGTACGACTCGGATTCGCCGCATCGACGCCGGCACCGACGATCGCGTCGTCTGCGGCGCAGGCGAGGCTGCCGAGCTGGACTCGGGCGTCGGCGGTGTAGCCGACGGTCGTCAATGCGCTGAAGTCGGCCGCGCTGCCACCGCCCAGCACCTCGCCGTGCGCGCGCGGGGTCTGCGCGGAGCGAGACCAGCGCACGGTCAGCGGGCGGCCCGCGAACGTGAACGAGGTCACCGCCGACGAGAAGTCGTCGGCCACGGTGACGACGCGCATCGGTACGTCAGCGGCGTAGGTCACGCCGTCGACGCAGGCGGCTGCCGTGCAGCGCGCGACCTCGACGCGAACATGAGCCGTGCTGGCGTCCGTGCCTTCGAGACCGGACAACGCGGTGACGTGCAGGTAATGCGTCCCACGCGCGCTCTGGATGTAGAGAAACGCTTCGGCGGCACGCGTGACGTTCGCGCTCGGCGCCGCGCCGCTCACGCCGGCGACACCCAGCAACAGCGCACCCGTGGCCGCGCGGATCAGCAGTCCTCGGCGCATGTCGTCCTCCGGTTCTTGGCCCCTCTCCGTCAGACGGGACAGACCGCCGTGTGGTTCGGCCTACTTCGAGATCCCGGCAGGGGCCTGCGCCTGATCCTTCGCCCAGGCGCCGAGCAAGCCGCGATAGTGCGCGATGAAGTGGTCGTGCTCGTGCGGCGGGAACGTGTTCCGCACCGTGTCGATCAGCAGCTGGTCGAACTCGTCGCTCGCGATGTAGTCGACCATCACCTCGTCGAGATTGCCGAGCTTCTTCGCGCAGAACTCGGTGTACTTGTCGACGTCGAAGTAGTCGTCCGCGAGGATTCGATACGCCGCGAGCTTCGCGTCGTAGTCGAGCTTCGGGTCGTCGGCCACCTTGAAGTAGCGGCGCATGTCCTGGTCGAGCTGCATCTTGCGGCCGGTTGCCGTGCAGAAGATGGCCCACTTCACCAGCGCTTTGATCGCCCACGGGAAGTAGTAGTGAAGGCTGGTGATTGCGATGTCCGGCGTCGCGTTCGCGTAGTCGATCGGGAAGACCTCGTCACCCTTCACCAACGTCTCGCAGGAGTTGAACTCCCAGCGGAAGAACGCGTTGACGAGCCGGCCGATGCTCACGACCTCAGTGCCGACGGCCGGGGACAGGAAGTCGTGCGCGACGGAGTAGCGCGCATGCATCGGCTCACCCGGGTCAAACTTCATGACCATCGTCTCGGCGCCGATCGACAGGCTGCGCGCGAAGACGTCGAAGCCCTCGACCGCCGACTGCACATGCATCAACCGCTCGTGCGACTCGTCGTAAGCGCGCAGCAGGTCGTGGTCGTCGGCGATCCGCGAGACGCCCACCCAGGCCCCGCCGTCGAACGGCTTCATGTAGAGCGGGTAGCCAACCTGCTCCGCGACGCGAACGAGGTCGAACGGCTGGTTGTAGCGCGCTGACATGACGGCGAACCGCGGGTTGTCCGGCGGCTGCTTGTGCGGCACGAGCCACGTCTCTGGCACCTTGAGCCCAAGGCGCATCAGCCCGCAGTAGGCCGCGTGCTTCTCCATCGCCTGGAACGTGAATGGGTTGTTGAGCAGATAGACCTCGTTCATCAACGCGACTTTCTTGAGCCACTCGCGCGGCACGGAGTACCACCACGCGACGCGGTCGATGACGAGGGAGTAGCGCGGGACCGCGCGGAGGTCGAACGGCTCGACGGTGATGCGCTCGGTCTGGTAGCGGTGCGTCGCGCGGCCCTGCTTCACCGCGGGCTCGAGCCGTCGGATCAGCGTCTCGAAGGCCGTCGGCCAGTCGTCCTCGGCGCCCAGCAGCAGCCCGACGAGATGCGTTGTGTCCGCCATCGGCGTCTCCTCGCTCGCAGCCGGAGCGTATTCGGGTTGTGCCTACGCTCGCGCGGTGACCGCCGACGCGGCCATCGACGTGCTCGTCGATGCCGACAACGTCGCCCCTGCTCGCAGCTGCGTACGTGCCCGGGCGGCAGCCCCTGCTGCTCGTGTCTGGTGACGCCGACTTCGGTCAGCTCGCCGCGAACCACGACGGTCCCGTGCTCGTGGTGTCCGAGGCCGCGTCCTACCGGCTGCGCGACGCGGTGCGCGTCATCGACCCAGTCGTCGATGGCGTCGAGCCGCTGCGGCAATGGGTGGCCGCCGTCGTCGCGGACTAGTGGCCCACGACATAAGTCGCGTTGCTCGTGGCGAGGTCGATGGCCGTCTCCGGGATCACCTCAGCGGGCGTATACCCGCGGTACTCGTCGTGCAACGAGGTGAAGGCGCCGAGGTTCGTCAGCTTCGTCCCGACCTTGACCTGCGGTGGCAGTCCCTTGAGCCAGACCTGCCACGTAACGGTGTTGCCGGCTACCTGCGGCACACCGAGCGGGCCGGTCGCCGACGACGTGTCCTGAACGTTGGGGCTCGCGCCGCAGTACGTGAACCAAAACGGGTACGGGCCGGTCGTGTAGTAGGCCTGTTCGACGTACAGCGTGCATGTCCCATAGCGCGCAGTGACGGCGTAGACGTGTCCCGGCGCTGTGGACACCGGGCCGCCCAGCGTCAGCGTCAGTCGCATCCGGACGTTGGTGCGCCCGCGGACGGCCTGGCGCACACTGTCGAACGTCGCCGACGTCACGTCGTAGGCAGCCTCCCGCGTCATCGCGTCGCCGTCCGGGTCGACGACCTGCGGCTTGCGCGCATGCGCGGTCGCGCCACCACTCAGCACGACGAGCGCTACACCCAGGGCGAGCACATGACGCTTCATCGCAGTGCCTCACCAAAGTCGTAGCGCCACACGCCGCGGCCGAAGGTGCCGGCGACCAGGTATCGCCCGGTGGGGTCGACGTTCACGTCCTGCACGTACGCGTTCGGCAGGCCGCGGCCGAGCCGCTCGAAGTGGCCACCCCGCGGCCCGGCGGTGAAGACACCCACGTCGGTCCCGACGTAGAGGCGGTTGCCGCGCAACGTGATCGCATCCGCGGGGGTGTTCGGCAGGTTGCCCGAGATGTTCTGGAACGACTCGCCTGCGTCGTGTGACACGTACACGTGGCCGCCGCGCGGCGGGTAGGCGTCGGTGAGGCCGTAGACGTAACCGCCCACGGTCGCGAAGACCGTTCGCGGGTTCCGCGGGTCGATGGCGACGTCGGTCACCCAGCGCGCGGGCAGGCCGCGCGCGGCGGCCTTGTGCCAGCAGTCCTTCGCCACGGCCTCGGGCCGGCATCCCTTGCGCACGTTCGTCGCGATACCGGATCGGAACACCTGCGGGTGCCCCTGGAAACCGGCGTAGCAGTGGGAGCAGAACGCCGCGTACGCCGGAGCCCCGCGGACGTCCAGGGCCGTGACTCGATTCGGCTGCCCGTCAGTGGTGGTGCCGAGGTCCAGTACCTGCTTCCAGGTGTCGCTGGTCGTGCGGTCGCCGTCGTCGGTCTCCAGGATGTTCTGTCCCCCGACGATGAGGCGCTGCGGGTCTCGCTCGTCGAGCTCGAACGGAGTGCTGAACAGCGGCGCCACGATGTTGGACGGCGCGATGTTGCGCGCCGAGCGCCCACCGTCGACCGTGACGGCTATCGCCGCGAAGTAGACCTCGTTGTAGGCGACGTCGGAGTCCGTCGGGTCGACGGCTACGTCGAAGCCGTCGCCGCCGAGAACCATGTCGCCGCGGCGGGAACCCGGTCCGATCCGGAAGGTGCCGTTGTCCTGCGTCCCGGCGTAGACGGTGCCGTCGCCGCCCTGCGTTGCGTAGTACGCCTGGGCTATCCCCAGCGACGACCCGATGGACCGCCAGTGCTCGTTGTCGTAGCCGCTCGGCCGGCCGGGCGCGGTGTCGTGGGCGTCCTGCGCGTAGACGCCGCCGTCGTTGCCGACGTACATGCGCACGCCGTCCTTGGTGCCCGCGAACGCGACCGTGTGCTGGTCGGGATGTGTTGTGTGCCCCTCGTAGGTGGGCAGCCCGTTGCAGTTCGGCGAGAAGAAGTAGGTGTTGTACAGCGTGAGCGTGTTGATCGGGCAGTAGTTCCAGTAGCGGCCGATTGTGTACCAGCTGGCGGGACCCGGCGTGTTCGCGCCGGCCAAAACCTCGTAGATCTCCTCGAAGCCGACAACGACGCGGTCGACGTTGCTGGGGTCGACGCCGACAAACTGGTTGTACCAGCCCTGGACGCCGTTCGCGGACGGGAAGTACGCAATGGCCGAGCCCGGAGCCGACTCGAACGACTGCGCGTCCGCCTTCGGCTCCCACGTCATACCGTCGTCGCCCGAGCGGAACACGTAGACGACGCCGGTGGTGGAGGCTGCGGCGTAAGCATCTTGCTCGGCGACGCGTCCCGTGTCGGACATCACGGCCCACATGATGTTGTGGTCCTGCGTCGGCCCCGTGGCGTAGGCGAGCGATACGCGCTCGACAGCCTGCCCCTCAGGGCTCGGGCGCCCGAAGCCCACGGCGTCCAGCCGTCGGAAGGTCCCGGGCGCTCCCCCGGCCGTGGACCGATACAGGCCGGTGCCAGCCGGGTACGCCGCCGGCTCGCCGTAGCTGGTCGCCAGGTACTCCGCGAAGTTCGCGCCGACGACGGCAGTGACCTCCTGTGGGTTGCCCGGCTTGATGCGGACGTCGGTCACGTAGTCGCCGAACGCGCCGAAATGGGCGGTGGGCCGGTCACCGGCGGTTGGCAGCTTCGCGTCCGCGTAGCTGGCGCCACCGTCGAGTGAGACGAACAAACCCTTCGTCGTCGCGACGAACACCCGCCGACCGGTGATTTCAATGCGGAAGACCGCGGATGCGGCCCGCAGGTTCTTCGCGACCCGCTGCCAGGTGTGCCCACCGTTCGTCGTGCGGTAGACGCCCGTCCCCGCGAAGCCGTCGTTTCCCTCGCCTGTCCCCACGAAAACCCGGTTGTGGTTTGCCGGGTCGATGGCGACGGCGCCAACGGCGAGCGTCGGCTGGTCGTCGAACATCGGGCGCCAGTGGCCGCCGGCGTCGGTCGTCTTCCACACGCCGCCACTGGCCGCACCCGCCCACAGCGTCGCGCCCGTCCGGTCCGTCGTGTCCACCGCGATTGACGTGATGCGCCCGGCAACCGTGGTCCACCCGGCGCCCTCGTAGCCGTAGCGGGGATCGTCGACGTGGTACGGCCGTGGCCCGACCTCGCTCCACGCTCTCGCGAGCGCGGGCTCGCGCGCCGCGGGCGCGGCTTTAGCCTCACGTGCGGCAGCCAGCGGCGCGAGCGCGTCGCGGTCGTTCAGCGGCGGCGCGTGGACGGCCGCGTACTGCGCGGCCCGCGCAATGTTGCTCGCCTGCTCGTCCGGGATCGCCGGGTCCATCGCCTCCGCGGCGAGCAACGCCAGTGCGCGGGGAACACGCGACGTGCGTGCTGCGGAGTGCGACGGGGCTTGCGGCGCGGCCGCCAGTGAGACCGCGACGGTAGCGGCGACGAGCGCGACGACACCCTTGACGTGCGAGCGCATGGGGCCCCCCGACACAGCTGCGCGAACGCGACGAGCGTAGGAGCGCAACAGGCGCGGAGCAATCAGGGTTTGCCCTGATGCGCTGGTCGGTCAGCGCAGAAGTGTCAGCTAGCCGACACTCGCCGCGGCAGGATGGGCGCGTCGCGTCCGGTGCCGCTCGCAGCTGGTGCCGACGACGAGGCGTGGGCCTCCTCGTGATAGTCCTGCTCGACGTTGACCTGCCAGATGTCGTGGCTCGCGCCGTAGATGTTCTCGACGGCGAGCATCGCGGTCAGCATCGAGTGGTCCTGGTTGTTGTACTTGTGCATGCCGTTGCGCCCGACGGGATAGACGTTCGGCGTGGTGGCATCGAGCCACTTGCGGATGGTCTCGACGTGACCGGCGTAGTCCTCGTCGTACATCGGGTAGGCCTTCGGCATCCGCACGACGTAGCCGGTTTCCACGCGGGCCGGGTCGACGAGGCCAAGCGTCGCGAGTTCGCGCGTGCCGAGCGCCACGAGGTCGGCGTCCGCCATCTGCCACAGCTCGTCGCCCTCGGTGACGAAGTACTCAAGACCCAGGCAGGTCCGGCCCTCCTTGACGAGATACGGCGACCAGGACCCGAAGTTCTGGATGCGCCCAAGGCGCACCTCTGGGGAGTGGACGTAGATCCAGTTGTCCGGAAAGCCGGCGTCTTCGGGCACGACAAGGGCGACCGTCAGGAAGTCGCGATAGCGAAGACCGCGCGCGGCGGTCACCGCGACCTCGTCCGCCTCGGGCGACATCGACTCCAGCAGCGCGCTGATCGGCATCGACGAAACGACGTGCGTGCACGGGAAGCGACGGGTGCGGCCCCCGGAAGTGCGCGCGACCACGGCCGTCGCTGCACCGGCGTTGTGCTCCACGCGGACGACCTGCGTGCCGAAGTGCACGGATCCGCCGCCCGCCTCGACCAGCTCGCGAGCGCGCTCCCACATCATCCCGGGACCGAGCTTGGGGTACTGGAACTCCTCGATCAGGCTCGTGACGTCCTTCTTGTTGCGCGCCGGCAGGATCGCGCGCACGACGGCGGTGAGCAGCGACAGGTTCTTGATGCGCTGTGCCGCCCAGTCGGCCTGAATCTCTGTTGCCGGCACACCCCAGACCTTCTCCGTGTAGGTCTTGAAGAAGATGCGGTAGAGCCGGTAGCCGAAGCGGGCGACGACCCAGTCTTCGAAGTTGTCCTGCGTCTTCGGTGGGCGGATGCGGGCGCGCAGGTGCGACAGCATGCACAGTGTCGCCTCGATCACACCGAGACCACGCAGTGCGTTCATCGCGCGCAGCGGGTAGTCGAAGAGCTTGCCGTTGTAGAAGATCCGGCTCATCCGCGGCCGCGTGAGGAAGTCTTCCTCGCCGAGGATCTCGTGCCAGAGCGCCTCGACCTCGGGCACCTTCGTGAAGAACCGGTGGCCGCCGATGTCGAAGCGCCAGCCGTCGCGCTCGACAGTGCGGGCGATCCCGCCGACGACCGAGTCGGCCTCGAGTACGACGGGCGCTGCGCCCCGTCGTACGAGCTGGTAGGCGGCGGTGAGGCCGGCCGGGCCGGCGCCGATGATTACCACGCGCGGCTGTGTCGGCGTGCTCGCGCGCGGCACCGCATGGCCTCCGAAAAAGAGATGTCCCGAGGGTGATGACCGCTCGGGCTGCGTAAAGGAGTCTACCGAGGTGGCTCTTGCCCACCGGTGGGCGCGCGGAACCACAGCAGCGATGCGCGCTCGAAGTACGCCGACTTCGACACGACGGCGCCGGTCGGCTGCCCGCGCAGCTTGGTGAGCTCGCGGATCACGAACTGGCACTGCTTCCCGAGCGAGCGATAGCCCCCCATCCACACGAGCCAGATGCTCGCGTCGCGCGGCGCCAAGCCGTCGACGCCGGCCGCAAAGGCCGCAGGGTTCGCCGCGCGGACGCGGTCGGCGTAGTCGGCCCAGTCGATGACTGTCGGTGGGCCGAGCGCGGGGAAGCTCACCTGTCGCAGCCCCGCGGGAGCGAGGCGGCTCACCGCGGGTCCGAGCTGGTCGGGGCAATAGGCGACGACGTCGCCGGGCGCGGCGTGCCGGCGTAGTGACGTCGCGATTTCGGCGGCCTGCGTCCGGTTGCGCGTGATGTTGGGAACCGACGCGAGCAGCCCGAACGCCACCGCGAGCCCGACCATCGCCGTGAGCACGCGACGGTCGACGATGGTGATCGCGCCAACCGCGACGAGGAGGAGGAACGGCACGATCGCGACCGACGTGTAGCGACCGGCGAAACCGCTGCGTAGCGCGTACCCGGCGATGATCGCGAGCGCCATCGTGCCGAACGTGACGAACGCCAGCCGGTTGCCCGGCGCGCGGCCGCGCAGGTCGAGCTCGATGTGCCGGTGGTCGAGCGGCATCCCGAAGACGCCGAGAAATGCGCCCGCGAAGAGCAGTACGAGTAGCGCGCGTCCGGCCTGCGTCCCGCCCCCAGACCACTCGCCGATCGCATTGATGATCGCCGCGAAGTTCGCCGGCTTGGCCCACGGCGTGCCGGTGTGCTGCATCTGGAAGACGAACGCCGGGAGCCACGGCAGGAACACAATGCCGCCCGCCCCAAGGGCCGAGAGCGACAGCAGCGCGGAGCGCCGGCGCTCCGGAGCGCGCGCCAGCAGCCCCAGCCCGACAGCGACGGTGAGCAGCAGGAAGAACGCCCAGTAGTGGGTCAGGGCGAGCAGCCCCGTGCAGACCGCAACGCCCACAAAGCGCAGCGGTGTCGGGCGCGCCCAGCAGGCGCGCAGCGCGAGAAAGCCGGCGAGCACGAGCAGGACGACGAGCGAGTACATCCGCGCCTCGGTCGCGAAGCGAACGGCGAACGGCGACGCGGCGAGCAGCAGTGTCGCTACCCAGGCGGCCCGTCGTCCCGCGATGTGGAACCCGACGCGCCACATCATCGGCAGGCTCGCCGCGGCGCAGACACCAGAAAGCGAACGCGCCGCGACGTCGCCGTCGCCGAATGCGCCGGTCCAAAGGTGCAGCAGGAGATAGAAGAGCGGTGGCGCGCCGTCGTGGCGCAGCAGCTGCGGCAGTTCTGCGAGCGGTGCGCGGGCCAGGTTGACCGTCAGCGCCTCGTCGAGCCAGAGGTCCGACGTCGTCCAGAAGCGCAGGACCACTGCCGCGAGCAAGGCGGCGCCGACCGCGACCGTCAGCAGCCGCGACGCGCGAGGAGGTGCCCCGGGCGGTGCGGGCGTCGCCGCGGCGGCCCGGGTGTGCAGGACGGTCACGAACCCTCGCTCGACAGGCGGATGCGGCGCGGATGCTTGCGGGCTCCCGCAGGCATCCAGTCTGCCCGACGAAACGTCAGGTCACGCGCGCGCGTTCCGCAGCGAACGTCAGGTGCTCACCGGCCGCGACGCCGCGGCGCAGCCGGTCGAGCGCGTCCCACCCGTCGACGAAACGTGTGTAGGCGGGGGGTACGCCGATGCGAATGATGTCGGGCTCGCGGAAATCGGGAATCACGTCGTAGCGCGTAATGAGCATCTGCGTGATCTGCCATGCGTCGGCGTGACGCAGCGCGACGTGCGCCCCCCGGCGCGCCACGGCCCGTGGTGTTCCGACGGCGACGCCCAGCGGCTCGAGCCAGGCATCGGCGAGCGCGATGACGTAGTCGGTGAGCGCGACGCTCTTCTCGCGGAGCGCCGTCATGCCGACGCGCGCCAGCACCTCGACGCCCGCCTCGACGGCCGTCATCGCGAGGACGGGCGGTGACCCCGCGAGATAGCGGGTGATGCCGGGCGCGGGGTCGTAGGTCGCGCCCATCCGGAACTGCTCGCGCTGCCCGAACCAGCCCCAGATCGGTTGCCGCAGCTGCTCCTGGAGGTCGTCGCGGACGTAGAGGAACGCCGGCGCCCCGGGGCCGGCGTTCAAGTACTTGTACGTGCACCCGACCGCGAGGTCGACCTTCGAGTCGTCGAGGGAAATCGGCACGGCGCCGGCTGCGTGGCACAGGTCCCACAGGATGAGCGCGCCGGCTGCGTGCGCCGCCGCGGTCACGCTCTGCAGGTCGGCGAGCGCGCCGGAGCAGTAGTCGACCAACGAGAGCGAAACGAGGGCGACGTCCTCGCTCAGCGCGGCCGCAACGTCGGCTGCGCTGACTGGCTCCGCCGTTGGTGTAGCCAGCAGGCGCAGCTCAAGCCTGCGCGCGGCCGCGAGCCCCTCCAGCACGTAGCGGTCGCTGGGGAAGTTGCGCGAGTCGGTCACGATCACGCGGCGGTCGGGCCGCGCGTCCAGCGCTGCCGCGGCGAGCTTGTAGAGGTTGACGCTGGTCGAGTCGGCAACGACGGTTTGGCCAGGCGCGGCGCCGAGGAGCGCCGTGCCGATCGCGTCACCAACCCGGTAGGCGAGGTCGACCCAGTCGTGCCAACTGCCGACGAGGCCGCGCCCCCAGTCTTCGTGGACGACCGCGGCGAGCCGCGCGGCGGTGGCGCGCGGCAACCGCCCGAGCGAGTTGCCGTCCAGGTAGACCTGCTGCTCGGACGCGACGACGAACTCCTCGCGGAGCGCCGCGAGTGGGTCCACCGCGTCGAGCGCGGCCGCGTGACTCCGGTCGGTGTCCGTCATCTCGCGGCCGCTACGCGACGCGCGAGCGAAATGCTGCGGTGCTACGGGTTAGGAGCGGAACAGCCGCGACAGGCCCTTGCGCTCGGAGCGGTCCTGGCCGTCGCCGGAGTCGTTCCCCGAACCGCCGCTGGAGTCAGAGCCCGAGCTCGACCAGCTGCTGCCAGTGGACGAGCCGGAGCCGCTCGACGTGCCGCCCGCGCCGCCGCCACCGAAGAGCGACGAGCCACCGCCGGACGCGCCCGGCGATGAGCCCACGCCGAACGCGCCACCGCGGCTTGCGCCGGTGGTCTTCTTCGCCGCGGACTTCTTCGCGCGCGTCGACTTGCGGGCGCCGCTGGTCTTCTTCGCCGTGGTCTTCTTGGCGCCGGTGGTCTTCTTGGCGCCGGTGGTCTTCTTCGCCGCGGACTTCTTCGCTGTCGACTTGCGGGCGCCGGTGGTCTTCTTGGCGCCGGTGGTCTTCTTGGCGGTGGACTTCTTCGCTGTCGACTTGCGGGCGCCGGTGGTCTTCTTGGCGCCGGTGGTCTTCTTGGCGGCGGACTTCTTCGCTGTCGACTTGCGGGCGCCGGTGGTCTTCCTGGCGCCGGTCGTCTTCTTCGCGGCCCCGCTCTTCCTGGCCGCGGTCGTCTTCTTCGCGCCCGTGGTCTTCTTGGCTGGCACCTGAACCTCTCCTCCCGATCGCGCGGTTAACGCGAAGGCGTCGCCGCAAAGTATGCGACTGTCGGTGCTGACTCTTTCGCCAACCGGGCCTGCATCGCAAACCGTTGTGCCCGGTGACGACATGACAGAACCCCGGGCAGCCGGTAAGACGAGGGTCATGACCCTGGCGTTGCCGGTGCTTCCGCCCGTCCGACCGATGCTCGCAAAGTCGCTCCCGGCCCTGCCTCGACCCGACGCGGTGCCGGGTGGACTGGCCTACGAACCAAAGTGGGATGGCTTCCGGTGCGTCGTGTTCCGCGACGGCGACGAGGTTGAGCTCGGCAGCCGCAACGAGCGCCCGCTCACGCGCTACTTCCCCGAGGTCGTCGACGCGGTGCGCGCGCAACTCCCGCCACGGACCGTCGTTGATGGCGAGATCATCATCGCGACCGAGTCGGGTCTCGACTTCGAGGCGTTGCTGCAACGGATCCATCCGGCGGCGAGCCGCGTGAACCGGCTGGCAGCGGAGACGCCCGGCTCGTTCGTTGCGTTCGACCTGCTCGCGTTGGGTGACGAAGACCTGCGGCCCCGACCGTTCCGCGAGCGGCGCGCGGCGCTGACAAAGGCCCTACGCCGGGCCGCGCCGCCCGTATATGTCACACCAGCGACCGAGGACTTCGCGGTCGCCGAGCAGTGGTTCTCGCAGTTCGAAGGCGCCGGGCTCGACGGCGTCGTCGCGAAGCCGCTCGACGGCACCTATCGCGAGAACGAGCGCGTGATGTTCAAGGTCAAGCACGCGCGTACCGCCGACTGTGTCGTCGCCGGGTTTCGGTGGCACAAGACCGGGCCGGTTGTCGGATCGTTGCTGCTCGGTCTTTACGACGAGGCTGGCGGTCTGCGGCACGTCGGCGTTGCGGCGAGCTTCACCGCGCAGCGGCGCAAGGAGCTCGTCGAGGAGCTCACGCCCTACCGCACCGACGACGTGACGCACCATCCATGGGCGGAGGGCTTCGGGCTCGCGACCAGCCCGGTCGGCCGGCTGCCGGGCGCGGTCAGCCGCTGGAACGCGGGCAAGGACCTGACCTTCGAGCTGCTGCGTCCCGAGCTCGTCTGCGAGGTCGCCTACGACCACATGCAGGGCGACCGCTTCCGGCATGCCACGCAGTTCAAGCGTTGGCGTCCGGAACGCGACCCGAGGACGTGCGCCTACGACCAGCTCGACACGCCGGTCGCCTTCAACCTCGCGACGGTCCTCGCGACTTAAGCCTCCGGTTCCGGCCGCGCCTTGCTCGGCTGCACCCGCTTGGGTTCCCCCGGCATCTTCGGAAAGTTCGGTGGCCACGGCGCGTCGCCGAGACCGCCGGCCTCGTCACGCGCCGCGAGCTCGAGCAGCGGCTCGAGAGAGTGGTGCACGTCGTCGATCGCCGCGTGCACGTCACCGAGCTCGGCAAAGCGCGCCGGAACGGTGCGCAGCGTGAGGTCGGGCGGCTCAGCGTCGGCCACTTCGTCCCAGCGCAGCGGTGTGCTGACCTTGGCCTGCGGGTTCGCGCGCACGGAGTAGGCCGAGGCGATGGTGCGGTCGCGCGCGTTCTGGTTGAAGTCGATGAAGACCTTCTCGCCGCGCTGCTCCTTCCACCACGCGCTGGTGACGTCGTCGGGCATCCGGCGTTCGACCTCGCGAGCCAGCGCAAGCGCGGCTCGGCGCATCTCAATGAAGCCCCAGCGCGGCTCGATGCGCACATAGATGTGCAACCCGCGACTCCCCGACGTCTTCGGGAACCCGACGTAGCCGATCTCGTCGAGGAGTTCGTGCACGCCCGCCGCCACCCGGCGCACGTCCGCGAACACGCGACCGGGTTGCGGATCGAGGTCGATGCGCAGCTCGTCGGGGTGGTCGACGTCGGCGCGGCGCGCGGGCCACGGATGGAAGTCGAGCGTCCCGAGGTTGGCGCACCAGGCCAGGTCTGCGACGTGCGTCGGACACAGCGCGTCGGCATGGCGGCCACTGGGAAACGAGACCCGCGCGGTCTCGATCCACGGCGGCCGATGCTCGGGGATGCGCTTCTGATAGATCGGGTCGCTCTCCGCGCCTTCCGGATGGCGCTTGAGATACGTCGGGCGCTCGCGCACTGCGCGCAGCGCGCCGGCCCCGACCGCGACGTAGTAGTTGACCAAGTCGAGCTTGGTCGCGCCGCAGGCCGAGAAGTACACCTTGTCGGGGTTGGTCACCTTGACGGTGAAGTCGTCGACGTCGATCTCGACGAAAGGTGAGGGCATTCGCGCGTTACGGCAGCGCCGCGACGATTTCGCGCAGCGGCTTGCGAACCCCCGTGTAGAAGGGGATCTCGACCTTCGTGTGCCGGCGCGCGGTCGCCGCCCGCAGATGTCGCATGAGGTCGACGATGCGGTGGAGCTCGTCGGCTTCGAACGCGAGCAACCATTCGTAGTCGCCCAGCCCGAACGCGCTGACGGTGTTGGCCCGCACGTCCGGATAGTCGCGCGCGAGCTGGCCGTGCTCGGCCAGCATCGCCCGCCGCTCGTCCGGCTCGAGCAAGTACCACTCGAGCGAGCGCACGAACGGGTAGACGCACAGGTAGCGCCGCGGCTCCTCCTGGCGGACGTACGCCGGGATGTGGCCCTTGTTGAACTCGGCGGGCCGATGCAGTCCAACGGCAGACCACACCGGCTCCGTCGCGGCGCCGAGTCGCGTCTGCCGGAAGCGCGTGTAGGTCTCCTGCAACGCGTCTGGGTCCGGGCAGGTCCACCACAGCATCAGGTCGGCGTCGGCTCGGTAGCCCCCGACGGCGTAGCTCCCGCGCGTCTGCACGCCCTTGCCCAGTGCGGCGTCGAGTAGCTGCTCGACCTCGTCGGTCGCACCGCCCCGGTCGGCCGGGGCGCAGCGCGCGGCGTCGGTGCGCGCGCGGGAGACGGCGTACATCGTGTAGAGCAGCTCGTCGTTGAGCTCACGAGCCGTCTTCGTCGACTCAGCCATCTGCCGCGATCCCCTCCGCCGGTGACCCGATTGTCGCACCGAGGTGCTCTCGGACCCGCGCCACAGCGTGGCCCGCGCTGCGGATGCACGCCGGGATACCGACCCCGTCGTACGCCGCGCCGGCGAGCGCGAGTCCGCCGAGTGGACTGACGGCGGCCTGGACCGACGCCATCCGCGCCGCGTGTGCCACCGAGTACTGCGGAAGTGCGTCGAGCCACCGGGTGACCCGCGCCCCGCGCGGCGCGACAGGCTCCCCGGTGATCGCCGCGAGGTCGGCGCAGACGCGCGCGACGAGCTCGCTGTCCTCCAGGCCGAGTGCCGCATCGTCCGCTGCGCGACCGACCGAGCAGCGCACGAGCGCGAGGTCGCGCCCGGACGCCGGCGACGGCCACTTGGCTGACATCCACGTGCCGGCTTTGACCGCGAATGGCTCGGTCGCCGCGACGAGGAATCCGCTCTGCGTGGCCGGGGCGACGGCGGAGGTCCACGGCAGCGCCAACGAGACGATGCCCACAGAGGCGTACTCGACCGAGCCCAGTAACGCGGCGGCCTGCGGCGCGACCTCGCCGAGCAGCCGCGCCGACGTGAAGGCGGGCGTCGAGACGATGACGGCTTCGGCCACGACGGCGCGCCCGCCCGCCAACGTGACCCGCCAGCCGCGACCCACGCGCTCGAGCGCGACAACGCGCGCACCGGTTTCCAGCGTCGCACCGTGGTCGCGCGCGGTTCGAGCGACCGCGTCCACGAGGCGCGTCAGCCCACCGCGCACTGACTGAAAGACGGGTGTGCCCGGGGCGCGCGGTGGCCGCAGCCGACCCAGGACACGACCGTGCGCGCGCGCGACGCGCGCGACGTCAGGCAGCGTGGCGTCCAGGTCGAGCCGGTCCGCGTGCCCCGCGTAGACCCCGCCGAGCAGCGGATCGACGAGCGCGTCCACTACGCCGCGACCAAACCGCGCACCCACCCACTCACCAACGGAGACGGGCGCCTCGACCCGACGCGCAGGCAGCAGCCGCTCCGCGGCCGCGCGCGCGAGCGCCGGCGCCGAGAGGACGCGGGTCCGGCGTAGCGGCGCCATGCGCGTCGGAATGCCGAGCACCGTCTGCTCCGGCAGCGGCCGCAGCCGGCCCCGGGTGAGAACCGACGCCTCCGTCGCCGCGGGGCTGATCAGCTCGTCGCCGAGCCCCACGCGGCGCGCCAGCGCTGTTCCTTCGGGCACGCGGGCGAGGAATGCGTCGGCACCGGACTCCACCGGCAGCCCCGCGAGATCAGCGGTATGCAACTTCCCGCCCAGCCG